>JANQSQ010000173.1 GCA_028283985.1 Rhodothermales bacterium
GAGCATGTACTCCGCCATGGCGCGCCACCGTACCGTACCGTCCCCGATCAGGGATCGGTCCGAGAACACGGCGGGAGCGAAAAACCCGAATGCGACGACGAACAGCACGCCGATACACACAATGTGCCGGGTGCGCCCGTCGAGACGGTCCCAGAGTCCCGTCTTGCTCCGGCTCCGGGTGTTCGCGGAAGAGGAGCCTCGCGCCGGAGTGGTTTTTTTTCTGCCTCGCGCTCGCGCCATAGTCGAATGTATCCCTCGATAAATGTAAATGAGCGTTCGTACCCGGCTAAAAAATCCCTTTCGGATACGCTATTCGATGACTTTGGGAACGCGGAAATACGCGGCGTCCGCATCGGGGGCTCCCTTGAGCGCCTCCTCGCGCGTGATCCGCGCTATCGCCCGGTCTTCCCGGAACACGTTACGCATATCCAGTACATGCGACATCGTCGGAACGCCGTCGGTGTCGAGTTCCTCCAGCTTCGCTACGTAATCGAGCACCTCGCTCATTTCTTTGGCAAGCCGTACTTCCTCTTCTTCGGTGAACCGAAGCCGGGCAAGCGAAGCAATGTATCGTACCTGTTCTACGGTAACAGCCATATATCGGTCAGGAGAAAAAGAAATGTCATGCGGAAGCGGCGGCAAGCGGTTCGGCGAGACGCTCGCGCACATACTCCATAAGGGCAGGAATGTCCCGGCGCGTCTTCCCTTCGAGGGAAATCGGTTCCCCGACGACCATGTGCAGCACGCCGCCGCGCAGGAGCCGCCTGCTTTCGTGCAGCAGCTTGTAACCATCGACGATAGTTACGGGCGCCATAGGGACCCCCGCCTCTATCGCCAGGGCAAACCCGCCCTTGCGGAGAGATTGAAGATGCGGACCATGCGAGCGGGTTCCCTCGGCAAACACGAGGACCGAATTGCCGCCGCGAATGCGTTCCCCGGCTTTACGCAGGCTCCGCAAGGCGCTCCTCGGATTGCTCCGGTCAATAAAGACCGACGCCGAGTTTCGTATGGCGAAACCCAAAAAGGGCACGCGAGCCAGTTCCGCCTTGGCAAGAAACCCGAAGGAATATGGAAGCGCTGCACTCAATGCAAGAATATCCAGCAAATTCTGATGATTGCTTATGAATACGGTCGGAGCGTCCCTGTCGATCCCGGCCCGGTCCGTGACATGCACCCGGATGCCGCTCAATCCGAGGATGACGCCCCCCCACACCCGGGCATTCCGTTTGAAATTACGCGCCGTGGGGTAGGCCTGATGCGTGATGAGTTGCACAAAAGCCATGACAATGGTCCAAAGCGCCGCCACGACGATAAACCAGACGAAATGCAGGCGGGCGACCAGCGTCGCAAACCTGCTTTCCGAGGCGGATCCTACGGGCGTTTGCCGGCTCATGGCGTTGCGAGGGTTGAGCGTTTTGCGAATCCGGGAAGATCGGATACCGGGATATTTCCGGGGGGTTATTTCCGGGGGCGCCTGCACAACCGTACATTCGCTGCGGAAAATCACCCCGTAAAATACAACGCCGAACACGGCGCGGCATCGCACTCTATGCAAATGACGCCCTGCGGATCGCGCGACAGGGGCTGTAACATACGGCATCTCCATACGTATAGGACACGTAACAGGGGGTATTTTTTTCATACTATCGCAAACGCAACGACATGCAGAACGATCTGAACGAACTTTCGAGAGAAACGCTCGAAAAAATCAGGATCAAGGGCAATCAGCTGATTGACAGGGTCCGCGAGGTCATCGAGGAAGGAAACGCACGGCGCATCCTGGTGCAAAAGGACAACCGAACCGTTATGGAATTCCCGCTGGTATTCGGCGTCGGAGGCGCTGCGGCGGCCATCATGATCGCGCCTACGCTCGCAGCCATCGGCGCTTTCGCATCGCTCGTCAGCGATATCCAGGTCGTCATAGAACGCCGGGAGACCGAACCCGTCGAGGAAAGCGAGGAGGAAGCCGTAGCGGAGACGGACGACGCCTGACCCGCGGCGCCCGACACGCTGACTTCCGGGTTTTGCCGCGATCGCCTGCGACCACGAGCGGCATAC
>JANQSQ010000195.1 GCA_028283985.1 Rhodothermales bacterium
AGAAGTGGTGGAGGCGGCGCTTGCGCGCCTCGGTGCGCGGAAGACGCCTGTTATACTCGATGCCGGGACCGGGAGCGGCTGTATCGCGCTGGCCGTCAAAACAATCCGTCCCGGCGCCGAGGTCTATGCGTGCGATGTTTCGGGGGCGGCGCTTGCAGTGGCCCGCCGTAATGCGGCTGTGCGCGATCTGGCTGTTACGTGGATCGAGGCCGATATGCTGGGAGAGGATTTGCCGGATACGGTTCCTGCCGGACTTGATCTGCTGGTTTCCAATCCGCCGTACGTGCCGGAGGAAGAAATCCCGACCTTGCCGGAAGAGGTGCGGGGCTGGGAACCGTGCGCGGCGCTGATTGCGCCCGGCGATCCGCTCGTTTTTTACCGGGGGCTGGCGCAACACGGCCTGCGCATGATCCGGGAGGGCGGCTGGATTGTGCTGGAGGCGCATGCGGACTATGGCGGGTCCGTGCGGCGGATCCTGGAAGAAGCCGGATACGCGGAGGTTTGCCTCGGGAAGGATATGGCCGGACGGGACCGGATCGCGATGGGGCGGCGGGGCGGATAATCAGCGTATCCTTAAGTGAGTAGCAGTGACTCTCAGGAACCGTCCTGTACGGATGTCGTTGCGTTGCAGGACTGGCGCGCTCCGTTGCGCGGTTGCTCTTCCGATCCGGCGCTCCTTGTTTTATTTAGGTTTAGGGCCTGTTCAATTTCCCCATTCCCCTGTGTGTGCTAAAGACCGGTTCGATGTAGCATTCGCTCTTCAGGGCGATCTGCGCAATAATTCGAGGGCGCGCCGTCAACTCGGGATTCTGGGCGACGCGGGTCTGCGTATCCGGGTAATCGCCGCAGGATCAGGGGAATCCGGCGCCCGGGAAATACCTGGCGTATATCTCCACACGATATCTGTCTCTGCCCGCTCCGGTCCTTCTTTTTTTCTGGAATTGCACCGCCGTATGCGCGAGGCGCTTCTCGAAACCCCGGCGCGGGTATTTCATGCATCGGGGCTGTACGTACTTCCTGCCGCGTGTGCGGCGGCCCGCAAGTACCGTGCGCGCGTTGCGTACGACGCCAGAGAACTGTACCCGCATGTTCCCGCCACGGTCGGAAGGCCCTGGGCGCGCGCGTTCTGGCATCTGCTCGAACGCCGGTACATCCACCGGGCGGATGCCGTGATGACCATCGGCGACGCCATTGCGGACAGGCTCGCCGGAACATATGGCGTGGATCGCCCTGCGGTGCTCTATAGTATTCCCGATCGCGAGTCTCTCGTTTTGCCGCCATCCCCGCTTGTCCCGGACCTCGATCCGGGTACTGTGGTGGTTCTGCATCAGGGCCACATGATGAAAGAGCGCGGCTGCGAGCAGCTCGTGGAGGCCATGCGGGAGGTCGAAGGAGCCGTGCTGGTGTTTCTCGGCGGAGGGCCGCTTCGCCCGGCATTGCAAAAACAGGCGGAAGACGCCGGTATCGCGCACCGGGTCCGTTTCGTCGATCCCGTTCCGTCGGATCGGTTGTTGGCGCACACTGCTTCTGCCGATCTCGGGGTTACGCCGCTCCGGGATACATGCCTGAACCGTCGCTTTGCCCTGCCGAACAAATTGTTTGAATACCTTATGGCCGGCCTTCCGGTCATTGCCTCGGATCTGCCCGAAATCCGGCGCGTGGTCGCCCCGCACGAGGTAGGCATTCTGGTCGAACCCGGCGATCATGCCGCGCTGGCGGCCGCGCTGCGCCGGGCCGTCGCGCAGAAACCGCTTCGGGAGCAGTGGCGTCGAAACATTCCCCGCGTTTTCGAAACTTTTAACCCGGATTCGGTATCAGAACGATTAATGCATATCTACGGAGAATTGCTCCGATAAGCGTCATGAATCGTCCCGGGCCGTTTATTTCGTTTGGTCTCGCGAGTCTGCTTGCGTTTTCGGTTTACATGCTTGCACCGGCGGACGTACGCGCGCAAGACGCCAGCGTACCTGCCGAAGGACTGGACTGGAAGGCATTCGAAGAGGCCGTAACGCAAGCGGAGGCGCAGGACAGGAAATTGATCGTGGACGTCTATGCGGCGTGGTGCCCCTGGTGCCGTCGATTGCAACAAGAGGTCTACACGGACGAATCGGTGCAGGCGTATGTCCGCGACTATTTCGTACTGACCCGTCTCGATGCGGAGAACACAGAGGACAGTCTCAGTTTCCGCAATTACACGCTGACCCCCTCGGAAATGGCGGCCGGCCTGGGTGCTTCGGGATTTCCCACGACGGTGTTTCTGGATGAGGAAGGCAGATATATCACGCGTTTGCCCGGTTTCATGACGGCTCCGGATTTTCTGGAGGTGCTGACCTACATCGGGAGCGACGCGTTCGAGGATTTTACGTTCGAGGAATACCAGGGGGAAGAGGAATAGGGGAAACCGGATTCCCCGGCGTATCTTTGGACGTCATCTTTCCCCTGTACGCATGTACCGTCTTCTGAACGTCCTGAGGATATTCCGGCTGATGCTTTCGCGCGCGTCGCAGGCGAACCGCAAGGCTGCGGGCCTGGAGCGCAAGGAAGAGTTGTGGT
>JANQSQ010000234.1 GCA_028283985.1 Rhodothermales bacterium
GGGTTGGAATGCGCTGGTGTCGTCGTTCATATCGACGCCGGTGGCGCCGAAATCGGTTACGTGGATCGTCGGAGGAAGATCGGGGGGCAGGCGCTCACCCCAGTGGTAGCCCGCATAGGAAAAATCCGGAAGATGATGTTCGTCTTCCGACAGTATGCGTGGGGTCCAGGGCAGCGAAAACCACGCGGGTCCCACATCGTCCGGCGTCAGCGGCTGGCTTTCAGGCGCTACGCCTTTGCCTGCTGCCGGGCCTGCAGGATCGGGCCGCCAGAGGCCGTCTTTCCCGAGGAGGAGCTTCGGATTTTCCCACTGGATGCCCTGTGGCAGGGGCATGCCGGGGTCGGAACCATAAAACACATTGCCCCGCCATGTTATGTCCCGGGGCGATGTCATGGCGAGCACCACGGGGGTCTGGCTATCGGTGTACACGATATTGTCAACGAATGAGACCCCTTGCGGCGACAGGGACTTTTCGCTGTCTATTCCCAGGCCGTACAGAATCGTAACACGGGTGTCGATAAACGTGTTGTTGGCGATGTGCGCGTTTTTGACCTGGAAATACCGGTTAAGAGGTGAATCGGGTACGCCGTTCATGATCGGGAGCGCAGCCCGCGAGGAATCCCCCTGCAAGCCCGCGAAATAATTTTGCTGGACAAGGTGATCTTCTCCGATCACACGCACGCCGCCTGTGCCGGGCCGCCCGTTGCCCACGAAAAAATTATTCGCCACCACCGCCCGGTTGCCATGACGCAACGTGAGCGCCCCCTGGGATTCGAGAAAAGTGTTGTGGCGGAAGATATTTTCTCCGGATTTGTTGGAAATGATTTCGTGTTCTCCGTCGGTTCGTTCGAAGAGGTTGTATTCGACAACCGTACGCGAGTCCTGCATCGAACGGTGGCTCGTGCCTATGCGGATGGTTTCTCCCCCGTTCTTTCCAAGAGGGGGGCGCGGCCCGAAATGATTATGATCTATACGGTGGTGGTTCGGTTCGTGGTTTGGCGGGTCCTCGAGCCACACGACGAGCGTGGTCCCGTCGTGCGTTTTTCCGGCGAAATAGCTATGGTCCACGCGATTGTGTGTGCCATAGATCGAAACCCATTTGTAGCCGGTCAGCCAGTTGGGCGGATTGTATTCGGTAATGGCGCAGTTGGTGAGGCGACTGTGATGAGCCGGCCGGTTTTGGTTTATACGGAAAGCGATGACATGTCCCCCCTCGAGGGCGCCCCGGTGGAACCACAATCCCTCCACTTTCAGGTAGCTGCCCCCGATGCGGAGCCTGGATGTTCCCGTCAGGATCGCCTGTCCCGGAGTTTCCGCCCGGACGGTAATGGAATCTCCCTCCATGCCGTCCGCATCGAAATCGAGGTGCGCATCCCGCCAGACGCCATTCGCCAGAAGGATGGTATCGCCTGGCTGTGCCTCCTCCACGGCCCTGTGGAATGCGTCCACCGACCGAACAAGGGTATCATCTCCCATGGCAGGCAGGGCAGCGATACAGCAAAGCGCGATGAGAAACGATATTCTCATTGACGAATGAGCATGTGTGTCTGCTGTTGATCGTTTACGTTCAGTTTGACCATGTATAGTCCAGCCGGAAGGCTTGAGGCTTCGAAAACCACCCGGTGCTCGCCCCGCGTCCGGGGCGCATCCAGCAAGCGGGCCGCTTCCCGTCCTATTATGTCGTACACGACCAATTGCACATGACCGGATTCCGCAAGGGTAAAGGATACATGGGTATGATTGTGGAACGGGTTCGGTGCGTTCGTGATCGTTACGCTGATGGAGGGTAGTTCCTTCGGAGGGGATTCCACCGGCAGGACGATGCTGAGGAATGAGGGGCCTACATCGGCTTCCGTCAACGGACGGTTCGTGATGGGAGAGGTTGCTTGTTCATCAGCGCCGATATCGGGGGTGGCGTCCCGTGCCTGACCGTCTATATCGGTGGTGGCGAAGGCGAAGGCCGCGGCGGCATTGAGGGCGGGGGAGGATGCGGAAGGCCGCCACAGCAACTGACTTGGCGCCAGTTGGGGGTCCGCAGTGGAAATACCGTCAGGCCGAGCGATTCCCAGGTCGCTTCCGTGCATGATATTCGTTGCGTAGGAGATGTTGACAGGGGTGTCTTCGTATTCGATAATCGGTCCCAGCGATGTCTCCACAAGGTTGCTGGAAATGGTGATATTTTCCGGCGGCAGCGACTGTTCGTTGCTTTTTCCTGCCCCGATGACGAACGTTTCCTCCGTATTGACGAATGTATTGAAGGCAACGATTGCGTCTTTGACCTGGAAATAGCGGTTGAGCGGCGAGTTTTCCACCCCATTCACGACCGCCAGCGCGGCACGGTAGCCCGTGCCCGTCAGATCCTGGAAATAGTTGTTGTAGACTTTGTGCCGTTCTCCGATAATTCGAATCCCGCCCGTTCGGGATTTGCCTTCTCCCAGGAAAAAGTTACCGTATACATGGGCCTCGTTTCCGTGGCGTAGCGTCAAGGTGCCTGCCGAGCGACGGAAGGTGTTGTAGCGAAATGTGTTTTGCCCGCTTTTGTTGGAGATGATCTCGATCTCGCCATCGCACTCCTCGAAAAGGTTGCGCTCGATCGTTACAAAAGAGTTTTGCATCGAGCGGCTGCTCGTTCCGATGCGGAGGGTTTCTCCCCCGTTCTTGCCCAGATCCGGACGATGGCCGAAATGGTTGCGATCCACCCGGTGATATGAGGGCGTGTCGTTCGGGGGGTCGCGGAGCCAGACGACGACCGTGGCCCCGTCATGGGTTTTCCCGGCGAAATAGCAATGGTCTACTCTGTTGTGCGTGCCGTAGATAGAAACCCACTTGTACTCCGTCAGCCTGCTTGGCGGGTTATAGTCCGTGATGGCGCAATTGGTAAGACGGCTATGGTTCGCGAGGCGCGAAGACGAACGCCTGAATTGGATGACATGCCCGCTCGTGAGCGCTCCCCGGTCGAACCACAGTCCGTCCACCTTCAGGTAGTCGCCGGCGATGCGCAAGGTGGATCGCCCGTTCAGGATGACCTTCCCCGGGGTTTCCGCCCGCAACGTGATGGTGTCGCCTACGGCGCCCTCGGCGTAGAAGGCGATTTGCGTATCCGTCCACACCCCGTTCGCCATCACAATGGCGTCGCCCGGATCGGAGTTCGAGATAGCGCTGGCAAGCTCCGCCGGGGTGCGGACAAATCGCTCCTGCTGAGCGAGCGCCGGGGGCGCCCACCACAGCAGGGGGAAAACCGATGCGGTGACCAGACAGGTCAACCGGAAGATGGACAAGCGTCTGAAGAGTGTTTGGGGCAGGAAACGAGGGGAATGAGGAATATCCTCTCTCGTTTCCTGCCCGTTATCCTATTTCAGTAGCGTAAGCGTGCGGTGTTGCACCTGATCGTCCACCCGAAGCCGGTACACATACAGCCCTGCCGCATAGCCTTCGAGCGAGAGGTTCAGGATATATTCGCCCGGCGCCTCGTGCGTGTTCGCCACGCTGGTTACCTGGCGCCCCAGTATATCGAACACCTCCAGGGTAGCCATGCCCGGCTCATCAATCTGGTAGGGTATGGCGGTCTGTCCCCGGAAAGGATTGGGATAATTCTGCCCCAGGGTTATCTGCGTGGGCAGGACGATCTCGTCCTCGCTCGAAGTGACTCCCATGGTCCAGCGCGGGTCGCCAATGGGGCCTCCTGTGCTACCCGCCGTTAACAGCATAGCGTTGCCGACAGTAAAGTCCAGGTTCTCCGGATCTGCGAACATGGGATCGACCATGAGATTATTTGACTCCGTTGCGCCGCTGGACAGTTTGATGGGGGATACTTCGAACAAGTTCGAATAGGTAATGCTCGAGTTGCCCTCGATCAGGACCGAGCCTTCCGTATCCGTGTTGCTATGGGCGAGGATGGTGTTGGTGATCGTCGCCTTGAGAATGTTGCGAGGAAAGATCGCGCGTCCGTTGCCGAAGCCGCAGTTGTAACAGGTCAGGCCGTCCACCATGAATTCCGGCTCCGGAGTGTTCTCGTCTTCGTCGCCGCCATCCACGTAAATACCGTCCGCTTTCGTGTTCGAAATAGTCGAATTCGAGACCTCGAAATAGTTGACGTTATGAATTCCCATTGCCTTGTTATCGCTGGATTCGTCCTTGATCCGGATGCCTTCCTTGCCGCTGTTGTCCAGCACCACATTCCGGAAAATGACGGAATCGGCAAGCGTTAATGCGTATTGGCGGAGGAAATTGCCGTCGCCGCCTACCACCACGTCATGCAGGTAGCTATCGTACACCTTCAGGTTCAAGCCGTCGGCCTGCAGACCGCTCCCGTCGTCGTTGTCGTCGATACGAAGGAGGTACTTCGCATTGAAATCCGTCCCGGCCTGTCCGTCGATTTCTATGCCCTGAAGCGTGAAATCGTCATAGATGCGAAAGACGACACGGGTGCTCTCGTCCGGCTCGTTGTTTTTGATGACCGGTTTATCGGCCAAGCCGGCGGCAGCCCGGATCGTAAGAGGGACTTCGATATTGATCTGGTCGTCGTTGAGGTATTCTCCGCCGCTGTCGGTGAGTTCGATAATGTCGCCTGCCGCAGCGGCCTCCACGGCCTCCATCAGCGTATTCTGGCCGGCCGCCACCTGATGTACGGCGCCGCCGCCCCCGCCGCCCCCGGAAGGCCACCAGCGCATGTCGCCCAGGTCCGAGCCGTTTTCGCCCTTGCCGATGACCGGCGAAGCGCTGGAGAGCGTGAAATCTCCGTTGTCCGGATCGGCGAACATGGGATCGACCGCATAGAGGGATTCTTCCGTGGGGGTCGGCCGGTTACCTGTCCAGACGCCATCGTCGCTGACATTGAGCGTGTCGGTGTAGGCGATGCGCGCACCGGTCACCAGCCAGGGCGCCCCCAGCGTTTTGCCGGTTGCGTTGACGATATCGTAGTTTCCGACCAGAATCGAATTGGTAATCCGGGCATTTTCCACATCTTTCAGATTGATGACGTAGTGCCCGGCGTTGTAGACCGTCACATGGTCGATGAGCACTTCCGGCCCGGGCGTGTTCGGATCTTCGTCGCCGCCGTAGACGCTGATCGCATCGTTCTTGATATCCCAGAAGGTGGAATGCGACACCTCGAAGTAATTCACGTTGAAGAAGCCGAAGCCGCGCCGGTCGCTGTCTTCGTCGCGTACCCGGACGCCTTCCTTCCCCATATTTTCTATCAGACTGTTGCGTACAATGATGGAATCGGCCATCGTACTTCCGTAGGCGCGGAAGGCGTTGCCGTCGCTGCCGCTGACGATATCATGGAAATAGCAGTCCATGATTTTCAGCACGTAGCCCTGCTTCACGTTTGCGGCGTCTCCGGATCCTGAGCCGGTGCGGATACCGTATTTCGCTTCATTGAGTCCGTCGATTTCCAGCCCTATGAGGGTGAGGTCGTTGTACAGCCGGAAAATGTCCTTCGTGCCGTCGGCGCCGTTGTTCGTCAGTACGGGACGGTTCGTCAGGCCGGGCGCGGCCATGAAAGTCAGGGGTATGTCCGGCTTGATCTCGTCGTCATTCATGTACGCCCCGCCGTCGGTAGTGAGCACGAGTATGTCCCCTGGGGATGCCTGGGCAACGGCGTCGAGAATAGTGTTTTGCCCCGCTTCCACCTCGATTTCGACCTGGGCCAGAGCGGGCGAAGAAGCCCATAGCGCAAGCGTGAAGATGGCTGCAAACGTCAGGAAATACGTAGCAAGTCGGTTCATGGCGTTTTTGTGCTGTGTGGTTTCGATAACGACGGAGATGCGCCCGTACTGGCGCCTGATATGCATATGCCCTTCCGGGCATATTATGATAATATGTATGTTGTATGACAAGTTGGTTGGTCAAACTAAACCACAAGGATTTTATTTACAAGACGCTCGACGCTTTTATTACGTTTTTATTACGCTTTTACTGGACGCGCACGACCTTTCGCACGACGATATGTTTCTCGGCATGGGTCAGTCTTACCAGGTATACGCCGGCCGGAACTTGTGCGCCATCGGAACCGCGGCCGTCCCAAAGCACTTGTTGCGTGCCCGGGGCGCCGCTTCTTTCGGCAAGGGTAAGCACTTTCTGGCCCAGCAGATTGAACACGTCCATCCGGTATGTACCGGGTTTTTCCAGCTCTATGACGAACGAGGTGGCGTCCCGGAACGGGTTGGGATAGTTGTGCACCTCTACACCGGGCGAAGCAGGCAGTTCGTTTTGCGATCCCAATACGTGTCTTCCGATCGTAAGCGAGATCCGGTCTTCGTTCCTGTCGAACGGGACAGTTGCACCGCGCACTCTGACCTCGGTTACGTTGGCGGCTTCCGGCCAGGAGACCTCCAGCCGAAACGCCTGCGTCGTTTGGCTCGGTTCGATGACGAGCAAGCCTGGCATCCCGATATCCAGCGCAAGCGTTGCAGGCTGTTCCGCCGTTAGCGCTAATGCGCCGCTGCGGAACATGGTGGCGTCCCGGAATGCAAAGTGCGAAAGATTGTCGTCGATCATGCGCGACCACGCAAAGGTAGCGTTTGTCGTAAGGGCGGCGAGCGCCTGTTCTACCGGTTCATGCTGGAGCAGAAAAACATCGGCCGTGTTGTTTTTTTCGAGGGAGGCCGCGACGTATGCGTCCGTGCTCAGATCGATGGCCGCAGGCTCAGGCCCGTCCTGAGGGCCTGGCAACAAGAGTTGGAGGAATGCTGCGTTTTGTCCTGTTTGCGCGACCTCGACATACTGTTCGAACCGTTCGTCCTTGAACAGGCTGATATATCCGGTGGCGTTGGTCACGGATGCGGCTATTGGAAAGAAGAAGGCGTCAAGGCGGGCGTCTTCGCCGTATCGGTTGGCGAAGGGTTGCCATGAGACATGATGCCCACTGCGATCGAATCTGCCGCGTCCATGCAGGTAGGAACGATACGTATGGGATATATCGCCCTTCAGCAGATCCGCCACAACGAAATAGTCCTCTCCGACAAAGCCGACGGCGCGGAAAAGATTGACGTCGTTCGGACGGAGGTAGCCGCTTTGTTTTTCCGCAAAGTCGAAAAAGGACGAATTGATATAGTGATGGGTCAGGGGGGTGATATTGTACGCATAAGGCTGGTAGAATAAACTGTCTGTAAGCGGCGGAAATCCGTCTGCGGTAACGATGTTGTGCGCTTTTGCGGTGGTGTACCACGAACCGCGCCGGTCGTCCGAGAAACCGTTCGGACCGTAGCCGGCGTCGGGCGCAAGGAGCGCGTCATTGCCGCCGAGAAAGAAGGAGAGTTGGTCGGGGTGGTTGTGGTTGTCCGCCTCGGCGACGCCGTGGAAGAGGAGATAGCGATCGTTCGGCCCGCTTGTCCACCGGTTACGGAAAACGATCTGTCCGGTTTGCAGAAACTGCGTAGGCGAAGCCGTAGGAGGGGCCGGCTGGATACTGTCGTCAAAAAGGATGTATTCGTCGATTTCCCAGGTTACGTCTACGGTGGCTCCGGTGTAGTCCTCGTTGAAGATGTGGGTGTTTTCGTAATTCCACTGAGAGAGGGCGGCGAAGTCGGCGTGGGGGTTGAGATCGGTCGGGCTTCCATGGTACGCCGCCGCCACCATGTGCGTAGGCGCGGGTTTGATATAGGAATCTTCCACATTAGGAATCCATCCCCGCCCGGTGCGTATTCTGATGGGCCACTCGAACACCGGTTTGTAGTCCTCGAACAGGTTGACGCCGGAAACGTTTTTGTAGTGCCACAGGAAGGGAATGAAATTCACCGCATTATACATCCAGTAATGCCCGCCCTCGCGGTAGATGCCGTCGGAACTGAATTGATAGCGGGTGACGGAATTGGCGGCTTCGAGCGCGTACCGGAGCCAGTCCTCAGCGTGCGCGTGGTCGGTCAGGGCAAGCGCGGCCGTGCCGATGGCCCAGGCGGGCTTGGAGCGATGGTTGTGCGGGCGCGGGGCCAGCCGGGCTCCTTCTGTCAGGTTATCGCGCAGATACTGGATCTCTTCGGCAATGCGGCGGCGGATTTCGGTGTTTTGCTCCGCGTTCAGCCGGTCGAACACCCAGTCGTAGGCAGCGGCGTAGTTCTGTAACCAGGTTGCGCGGTAGATTTCGTCGTACGGTTTCTCTCCTGTCTGGGGAACGCCTTCGTAGGCCAACAGCAGCATCTCGATGGCCTTTTGAAGCGCCTGTTCGTCTTCTTCGATGAGCCACCAGAAAGCCAGGGTTTTTGCGGCGCGCGGACGATCGTTCTCATCGAGGTCCCCGGCGTTTTTCGTAATGTACTTGAGCGCATCGGCCCTGAAACGAAGCCACAGCGTATAATATCTGGACGAAGTTTCTGTTTTTCGCGCACGGAGGACGGGAATGTCGCTGGAAGTGAAATACAGCGATGGATGTACTTCATTTGCCGGAAGCACGGGCGTGGCGTCCACGGCAAACCCGGTGTATGTATCGTACTTCGGGTGCTGCGCCCAAAGCAAGGCCGGGAAGAGAAAGGGCAAAAAGCATACAAGGCGTTTCATGAAGACAATACGTCCGACGTAATCAGAGTATCCTTAACGGCCCCTTGATGCATTGCGCAATCCTGTTGGTGCCTGGGAAGTACAGGGTTTTTTTTCAAAACCGGTATGTTGCGCCAAAGAACAGGCTGTTCTTGCGAATGCGATTGTAGTCCACGTTGGATTCCCAGCGATCCTGGTAAAGCAGGCGTTGAAAATCGTACGTCAGGTCGAACGTGACAGGCCCGATGGGCAACCCGAGACCGGTACTGAAGGCGTTCCCACGCGCCGTTTGCCCCAGCAGGCCGAATCCTTCGATTCGGAAGGGTTGCGGATCCTGCCGGAATCCTGCCCGGAAAAACCAGTTCTCCCGTATCTCCCACTCCAGCCCCAGACGCACTCCCCGAACGGCGCCCCAGTCGACCCGGGCGTCCGAAAGAGTTCCTGGATCCGTCAAAGATCCCTGGCGAAACAGTCCGCTTCCTGCCAGCGCCTGTACTTCAAGTTCTTCGTACTGGTGTATGAAATAGTCCACCGTCAGCATGAGGGTGGAGGCCGGTCGGAACGACGCTCCGGCAGTGAACCGGAACGGCAAGGTGATTTTTTCCTCTTCCTCGACCGTGTACCTCGATGTACTCCCATCGAGGTCTACGTGGGTTCCCTCATAACTCACGCTGCGTGTAAGCCGAATGGGTAGTTGGTAGAA
>JANQSQ010000245.1 GCA_028283985.1 Rhodothermales bacterium
CGCCGCCTCCACCACTTCTTCGGTTTCGGGACGCGGGATGAGCACATCCGGCGTAACGGCCATCCGGAGCCCCATGAATTCCGTATATCCAAGAATATACTGGAGGGGTTCGCGCTGCAGCCGGCGCGCCAGCATTTCGCCGAAACGCATCGCCGCCTCCGGTTCGACCCGCTGCCGGAATGCTGCGTATAACCCGGCGCGGGACATCCCCAGGGCCTCGCACAGGAGCCATTCCGCGTTCCGGCGTGGATCATCGATCCCTGCGGCCACCAGCCGTTGCTGGGAGTCTTCCAAAAGAATCCCTACAAAGCCCCCGTTCTTTTCACCCGACCCCATTAGTATATTATGGCGCGTTTGCACGTTGCGGCGCGAACCATTGAACCGATCCCTGTTTTGTTTTTTATGAATACGTACCAAAAACTCGGGGCGCTCGCAGAAAATCTCTGGTGGAGCTGGAATCCCGAAGTCCTCGATCTCTTCGAACGCCTGGATCGAACGACGTTCCGGAACGCAGGAAACAATCCGATCGCCGTACTGCAAACGCTTTCCCCGGAGACAACGTTCGAGGATACCCTTGCAAGCGACATAGACACGGCGCATGCCGCGATGACCGCGTACCTCGAAGCGCCCTGTCCTTTCCCGCATGCCCCCCGGACCAGCTACTTCTGCATGGAGTTCGGCATCCATGAAAGCCTGCCGATCTATGCGGGTGGGCTGGGCATACTGGCCGGCGACCATACGAAGGCGGCCTCGGACCTCTGCATTCCCTTTACGGCGATCGGCCTCTTTCTGAAGCAGGGCTACTTCGAGCAGCATTTCACCGAAGACGGCTGGCAGCAGGAACGGTATCCCGTGCTCGACCCGGAAAATCACCCGCTCGAACTCGTTTGCGGGACGGACGGGAAACCCATCCTCGTCACCGTCCACTTCGGTAACCAACCTATACGGATACAGGCATGGCGGGCGCAGGTTGGCCGCACGACCCTGTACCTGCTCGATACCCACCTTGAGGACAATCCGGAGGAATTCCGGAATATCACTGCCCGGTTGTACCAGGGAGAACGCCGCACACGGCTCCAGCAGGAAATCGTCCTCGGCATCGGGGGCGTCCGGCTCTTGCGCGCCCTCGGCGTGGAAACGGACGTATACCATATGAACGAAGGACATTGCGCTTTTCTGTCCCTCGAACTGCTCCGCGAACAACTGAATCCGGGTAAAAGTCGGGAGGAAGCCGTACGCGCCGTGCGCAGCCAATGCGTGTTCACGACGCATACGCCGGTTATCGCCGGGCACGACCGGTTCGACCCCGGCATGTTTCTTAACGAAATGAGCGCCCACCGGGAAGAACTGGGGCATAACGAACACGACCTCATGGCCTATGGACGGGTAGATCCGGACAACCCCGGAGAATGGTTCACGATGACCGTGCTGGGGCTGAACATGTCGCGGCGCGCCAACGGCGTATCGCAGCGCAACGGGCACGTGGCGAAGCGGCAATGGCATCCCATGTTCCCGGACCGGCGCGTACAGGATGTGCCCATCGGCGCGATCACGAACGGGATTCATGTCGCCACCTGGGCTGCCCCCGTCGCGCGCGCCTTCCTCAACGAAAAAATCGGGGACTGGAAAAAACATACCGACGACCTGCACTTCTGGCGGGGCATCGACGATATTCCGGACGAAGTCCTGTGGGAATACCGCAACGAGCTGCGCCGGCAACTGATTCGCTTCGCTGCGGAGCACGTGGAAAAACAATCCCTGTCTATCTCCTGCGAACTCGATCCCGATGCGCTGACGCTCGGCTTCGCCCGCCGCTTCGCCACGTACAAGCGGGCGCCGCTCCTGTTCACGGACATCGAACGCACCATCGCCCTGTTCAGTAATCCGGATCGCCCGATACAAATCATCTACGCCGGTAAGTCGCACCCGGAAGACGAAGAAGGCAAACAATTTATACGACAAATCCTGGAAGCGGCCCAACGGCCCGGATTACAGGGGCGCGTCGTGTTTCTTGAAAATTACAACATGCAGATAGGCCGCATGCTGACCTCCGGCTGCGACGTATGGCTCAACAATCCAAGGAGCCCCATGGAGGCCAGCGGCACGAGCGGGCAGAAAGTGGCGGTGCATGGCGGGCTGAATCTGTCCGTACTCGACGGGTGGTGGCCGGAAGGATACAACGGCGAAAACGGCTGGGCCATCGGCCATGGATACGCCGACGGCAGCTTCGACGAGGCCGAACTGGACCGCCGCGACGCCGAAAGCCTCTACCGGCAACTCGAACAGGGGGTGGTTCCGGCGTTCTACGAACGGGACGGCCGCGGCGTCCCGGCGCAATGGATCGGACGCATGCGCGCCGCCATGGCGGAACTGACGCCCCGGTTCTCCGCAATACGCATGGTGAAGGAGTACGCCGGGAAGATGTACTTCGCAACGAAAGAATCGGATGGCGATTCCCCTTACATCGACAACCCCGCCACGACGTATGCGAGCAGCACCCCTCCCGCTACGACGAGTGCATAGGGCATCTGGGAGTTCACATGGTCCACGTGGTCGCATGCGGCCGACATCGACGAAATGATGGACGTGTCGGAGAGCGGGGAGGCATGATCGCCGAAAACGCCCCCGGAAAGCACGGCCCCCAGCATAAGCGGCGCCGGCACGCCGGCCCCCTCCGCCAGCGGAAGCGCAATGGGCAGCAGCAAGGCGAATCCTGTCCAGGAAGAACCCAGCGCGAACGAGATGAAGGCCCCGATCAGGAACACGGCGGCGGGCAACCACCACACCGGACCGCCGGCGTCCAGCAGACCCACTACATACGCACCCATTTCCATTTCGCGGGCCACGCGCCCCCACGCGAAGGCCAGCACGACCAGAAAGGACACCCCGACCAGCCCGGAAGACCCCTTCAACACCTGATCCATCGAATCCCCGACCGTCAAAACCGGGCGGCCGCGCCGGGGCGCGACATACAGAATTATGGCCACGATCACTGCGGATCCCACAGCCCACAGCACCGCCTTCGAGCCGCTCCCCTCCATGATATTTCCGTCGCCCGTCACGTACAGCCCGACGAAAATCATCGCCACCATGACCCCAAGGGGAATCATCAGGTCCCGGACGTGACGGGGCGCGTGCGGGGCCGGTTCTATGCCCGCCAGCTCGTCGGCAATGAGCGGCTTCGAGCCGGGCCGGGTCAGCGCTCCCGTCTGCGCCGCGCGCATCTCCGCCCGTTTCATGGAACCGAACCCCCACCCCGTCAGGGCCAGTACGAGGGCAAAAACGATGGCGCCTATGCTGTAAAAATTAAACAGCAGCGATTGGGCCAGAAGGGACACGGCGCCCTCCGAAATTCCTTGCGCCGCCAACAGACCGAGCAAGTACGCCCCCCAACCGTTCAGGGGAATAGACATGCACACGGGCGCACTCGTCGCGTCGCAGTAATACGCAAGCTTCTCCCGGGGCAATTTCAGTTTATCGAACAGAGGCCGGCTGATCGCGCCAACCGTCAGGGAAGTGATGTTCGACTCCACGAACACGACCATCCCGACGGCCCAGGCCAGAAATTCGGCCCCCTTCCGCGACGTTCCCCATCCCCGGCGCTGCGCCCATTCCACAAAGCCATGCACGCCGCCGGACGCCTGCACAAGCGCGATCAGACCGCCCACGAGCAGGCAGAAAAAGATGATCCGCGT
>JANQSQ010000261.1 GCA_028283985.1 Rhodothermales bacterium
GATCCCGCGAAACGGACGCATGAGATACGGCATCGTGAGCGACGTCGCGATCTCCGCCTGCCTCGCGGTTAAGGTGCTTAAATCGTCGAAAGCGGTCGACATGGAGCCGGATGTTCGTACGCGAAACGCCTCGCCCCGTCCCAGCAGATTGGCGTTCTCGTATGTGAGGGCGCCGCCCATGGCCAATTCCTTGTCCGCGTTGTTGAACGGATCCACCCGCTGAAACACGGACGGCTCGAAACCGATCTGATGCCGATCGCGAGTACGAAGATCGACACGATGCGACAAGGTCGGAACAGCGCCTGTGAATTGACCGGACAACGGTTGCGGAACGATGTCCGTAAACAGAAACACGCCGGTGCCTTCAAGGCGCCGACGGGTAGCGAGCACCCTGGATTGCGAGTACCAGTCCCCTGGCGTAAATCGAAGCGTACGAACAAGCAAACCCGACGACAATTTCTTCTCGTTCCGGAACCGGAAAGACGCCGTACCGCCAGCCACGGAATCCGAAGGACTCTCAAGAGAAAGCGTCTCGGACCGCTCGGCAATTTCCGGCTCGGGCCCCGCTATGTCGAACGAGACGTCCCCGAAGCGATAACGCGGACCCGTCCCGATTTCGAGGCGCAGATCAAAACTGTCCGGCATCGCCTTGCGAACCACCGCGCGAATGGAATCGCGGGTAACGGCAGGATACCCTTCGTCCCGCAGAAAGGTAAGGATCCGCCGCACTTCGCTATGCAGCATCGTTTCCGAGTACCGCTGCCGGCGTGCGCGAAGATACAGGGGACGATCCGGATCGACGGATTCGACACGCAGTACGGCGCCCTGCGCCAGCCGCACATGTTGATCGGGCGTCAGGTGGTCGACCCCGTCGTACCGCACATTCCGGATATAAGTGGGCAATCCGGGCGTCACTTGAAAAATGACGGCGGCCTTGCCTGCCGAGACCGTATCTATCCGGACGGCCACCTCGGCTTCGAAGAACCCCTCCTGACGATACAAAAGACGCAAACGATCCAGATCCGCCCGGAGGACATCCATGTCGAGCGTGGCGGGAGGCTCGCCGCCGGCCATCAGCGAGTTGCTCAACCGTTCCCCGAATACCCCGGAGTCCCCAAGGCGGTACATCCACAGCCACCACGTCGCTCCCGGAATTTTGAAAAACCGGCGATTCGGTTTCGTGCGGACCCTGCGGTCCAACGCCGCCTCGCTGAAAAATTCGTTGCCCTCAAAGACAACACGGCGTACGATGAGCGTGTCGGTATCCGTCTCTCCGGGTCTGGCGCCGGAAAAAGCATCTCCCTCCGCGTCCTGAGCTTCTGCCGCGCCGGCAATCGTCAGAACGACAGCAAACCAGACCACCCGAAGAAGAACACGATAGAATCGCCCGCAAGGCGACAGGTCATTCTTCCTCGAAGTAAAAGTCGTCGTCAGCCGTGGGGTAATCCGGCCAAACCTCCTCAATGCTTTCGTACGGCTCGCCATCATCCTCCATCTCTTCGAGATTTTCTATAACCTCACGCGGAGCTCCCGTACGCTCTGCATAGTCGATGAGTTCGCCTTTCGTTGCAGGCCAGGGCGCATCTTCAAGGTAAGACGCCAATTCGAGACTCCAGTACATCGGGTGAGAACTTGTTGAGAGGGCCGACAAGGCAACCGTTGCGCATTAGGCGGCCGATCTTGCGCATTGTGCAGGCACTATAATTTTCCGAAGGGATAAAAGCAAGCAAATAAATGATATCACTCTCAAGATACACAGAAAATATAACCCTTATTACCACCAATCAGCCGCAAAACAGCTTCGTAACATACTACGTGGCGTCCTCCGCGCTCAATAATCAAGCGATCTGGTCTCCTGCTCCGAATCCTCCTTCAATTTTGCGTACTCCGCCGGCGTCATGGATGGGGACATGAAGGCAATCGGGTTTAGTGCCGTTCCACTCGCATCCCGCACTTCAAAATGTACATGGGGCCCCACCGAGCGCCCTGTGTTGCCGCTGAGACCAAGGCGTTCGCCACGCTCGATTGTACGTCCGCGCCGGATGGCGTCGTCGATCTCCGAAAGGTGCGCATACAACGTCTCCGTTCCCGATGCAGGATGCGAAATAATCACATGGTAGCCATAACTGTCATTGTATCCTCTTTTGAGGATCCGACCTGCAGCGGAAGCAACCACCGGGGAGCCCTCTCTTACGGAAATATCGATCCCGTAATGCATTCTACGGGCTCCGTGAATCGGATCCTTCCTCATGCCGAATCCGGACACGACCCGGCCGGAAGCCGGAAGAATCGCCGGCATCTGATCGTTCCGATCCATTTGCTCGTTCGCGAGCGTCATCAAATCCCGCAAACTGGCGCCCTGGAGATTGATACGCCCCTCGATTTGATCAAGCCTTTGCGCCGTCTCCTTGAGCAACGTACCCGTTGGGGACTCCAACCGGTCGAACTCCTCATACGGATCGGAACCACCCACGCCCAGGCGCCGGACATCTTCGGAAATCGGCTCGATGCCGAGAAGTACGCGATGCAACTCACGGTCCGACTCCTCGAGTCTTTCCAATTGGCGCGCGTACATATCCATCTGATCGCCGAATCCCTCAATCTCTTCCTCAAGTACTGCTTTCTCGGTCTTCAGGGCTACTTCCTGAGGCGTCTGACCGACCGTGTCAATGAGTAATGACAAGAGAAGGGCGATCGGAAGCGCCATCGCCGCCACCCACAATACCTGCCGGCCACTGTACAGTCCGCCCCATTTATCCTCCACATACCTGCAAGATCGGGAATCGTAATAGTAGCGTTTTTTCGACATAAAAATGCGGGATTGCGTGAACGTACACCTTGGCTTGCGGCGGCATTATGCCCGACCCTCAGGCATAGGGGCGGAAATAACGTTAATGTCTCCGCACAGACGATGAACCCTGAAACGGAGGCTAAAAATTTAGCCCATGTTAATTCAAGATAGGGATATTCCGCCCGATTGTCAAACGAACAGACTGAGCAGGAAAGCGAATCGGCTACTCGTAATCATGCTGGAAGTACTCGATCATTCGGGCAGGCATGTCGGATCCTCTGGAGCGAATATGGTCGGCGAGACGCTTTGCAAACACCTCGGCAGGGTCGTAGCCGGCGCTGCGAAGCAGATGATTCATGGCGATCACTTCGCAGATCACCGTAATGTTTTTGCCGGGCGTGACCGGGATCTTCACCATGGGAAGCTCGACGCCCAGCACGCTGAAGGTGTCGCTCACCATGCCCAGACGCGTGTATTCCTCTTCGGTATCCCACAATTCCATATGCACTACAATCTCGACTCGCTTGCGAAAACGAATGGCCCGTATGCCGAACATGGCGCGAATATCCACCAGCCCAAGCCCTCGCACTTCCATAAAATGCTGGGCAAGATCCGTGCCGGCGCCCATCAGGACCTGCTCTTCCTTGCGCGTGACGATCACCACGTCATCGGCCACCAGCCGGTGCCCCCGCTCAACCAGGTCCAGCGCCACCTCGCTCTTGCCGATACCGGACTTGCCGACCAGGAGCAGACCTATGCCGTATACGGCCACCAGGGAACCGTGAATCGTTTGCTGCAACGCAAACTGGTCATTCAGAAAATCCCGCAAAATCGCCATGAAGTCGATGGACTGCAGGGGCGTCCGGAAAACAGGCACGCCCTGCCGCGTCGCCATATCCACCATCTCGCCGTCGAGCGCATTGTTTACGGTGAGTACAATGCAGGGCACGGGAAAGGAAATCAGGGTTTCGAATGCCTTGCGTCGGGCAGTCACCGGCTGATGTTGCAGAAACCGGTTTTCCGTGTTGCCCAGAATCTGCACACGCTGATGGGTGAACAAATCGGTATACCCGGCCAGCACCAATCCCGGACGGTGCAAATCGACCTCGGTCACCAATCGGTCCTCACCGGAAACATCGTTCACGGACTCGATATCGATCCCTGCCGCCGTCCGCAGATGTTCCACCATGAAAGCCACGGTGATAGATTCTTTCTTGAAGGCTTTCGACGTATCGGGCATAGCATCGGGCCTGATTCAATAAAGGATACTCTGTCAAAACGGATTCGACAGAAGACGGTATGCAGGTATACGAGACGGCTACGGCACTTCCACGGTTTCGAGGATCTGCCGCACCAGATCGTCGCTCGTCATCTCTTCCGCCTCGGCCTCGTAAGATACCGCAATACGGTGCCGCATTACGTCCGGAGCAAGCATGCGAACGTCTTCCGGCGTAACATAGGCCCGGCTCTCCAGAAAAGCATGCGCGCGCGCCGCAAGGTTCAGGTGAATGGTCGCGCGGGGAGAAGCGCCGAATTCGATCAGCGGAGCGATATCCGACAAGCGATACTCCGCCGGACGCCTTGACGCCATCACAAGATCGACCATGTACTTCTCAACCCGCTCGTCCATGTAGAGTTCGTTCAGCACGGCGCGCGCCGACAGGATATCCTCCGGCCCAACCACTTCCCTGACCTCTTCTTTCTTGCCGGTTCGGGCCATGCGGCGCATGATTTCCAACTCCTCGTCACGGGTCGGATACTCCACGCGAATTTTCAGCATAAACCGATCCACCTGCGCTTCGGGAAGAGGATAGGTGCCTTCCTGCTCGATCGGATTCTGCGTGGCCAGTACCAGAAAAGGCTCGCCGAGCGGAAAGGTCGTCTCGCCGATCGTCACCTGCCGCTCCTGCATGCTTTCGAGGAGGGCGCTTTGGACCTTTGCCGGAGACCGGTTGATCTCGTCGGCCAGGATCACATTCGCAAAGACAGGTCCCTTTTTGATGGAAAAAGACCCTTCTTTCTGATTGTAAACGAGCGTGCCCAGCAGATCGGCGGGAAGCAAATCGGGGGTGAACTGGATACGCTGGAACTTTGTCCCGATTGCACGGGCAAGGGAACTGACCGTGAGGGTCTTGGCAAGGCCCGGTACGCCTTCGAGCAGCACATGCCCATCACCGAGCAGCCCGATCAGCAAGCGCTCGATCATGTGACGCTGCCCTACAACGACCCGGCCCACCTCATTCAATAACTGGTCCACGAACGCACTTTCCTTGCGGATGCGGTCGCTGACCCGGGCCATATCAAAGTTTGCTACGGTTTCCACGTGACAGAAAAAACGAATTGATTGGAACAGGTATGGAGAAAGGTCAGGAATGCGGTGCAGAAAACGCACGTCGTCACAGGAGCATGACATGCATGTCCATGTCGAATTTCTCTTTGAGCCTGACCTGCGCGCGATCCAGACAATGGGGGACGACAAAAGGCTGTCCCGCCATCACCACCGCACGCCCCCGATTCATGGAAAACGCTCCGTACATGCCGTCAAGCGTCATGGCGTCCACTTCGTCGACCGCACTATCCGACACATCCGTCGTGCTCCCCCAGTCCCTGCGCGTCGAGGCGTCCGCCATGAGAAGAAGCGCTCCAAAAAGCTGCCAGTCTTTACGTTGCACCGCCCCTACCAGTTTCGGTACACGCTGGTTTTCCTTCACCAACCAGCGCAGAGCAGGCCGCAGTCGGA
>JANQSQ010000307.1 GCA_028283985.1 Rhodothermales bacterium
ATATGATGACGTCGACGCTTGGGCTTGTGCTGTTCGGTCTCGGGATCGACTACGGCATACATTTTTATGCCCGCTATACGGAAGAGCGCAGCCTGGGGCGTACGGTAGCCGATGCGGCGGAAAGCACGTTCACCAGCACGGGAAAGGCTATCGCAGTGGGCGCTTTTACCACGGCCGCCGCGCTGTATGTGTTGACCGGCGCGGATTTCAGCGGGTTCAGCGAATTCGGTTTCATTGCGGGTACGGGAATTCTTTTTGCCGTGGGGGCCATGACGGTCGTAATGCCGGCGCTGCTGGTCCTTTTCGAGCGCTATCGCCTGCTCAATTTCGAGGCGGGCGCCGGGGCGCAGGCGGCTCTGAAGGGATACCGGAGGATTCCCGGCGCCCGGGGGCTGGCGCTGGGAAGCATAGGGCTGGTTATCGCTGCGCTCGCGTTCCTTCCGTGCGTGGGCTTTCAGTACGATTTCGGCGCGCTCGATCCCGAGTATGAAGCATACGACGCCAAAAGGAATCTCATCCGGGAAGTATATCCGTCGAGAGGACGCAACCCGGCCTATGTACTTGTGGACGATCCGTCCGAAGCGCCCGCGGTCGAAGAGGCTATCGAACGGCATGCGCAAACAGATACGCTGTCGCCCACGATCGATCGGGCGGAAACACTTCAGGAAAGGTTTCCCATGGCCGATGCGGAACAGCAGCGCAAGCTGGCTCGCATTGCCGAAATCCGCGCGCTGATAGCCGACCCGTTTCTGCAGACCGATATAGACGAAGGGCTTGCGCGCGTCGAGCGCGCGGCGGGGACGGTCCGGCCGCTTGCGATCGAGCAACTGCCCGAGACTATTCGCAACCGGTTCGTATCCAAAACCGGCGAGCTGGGGGGATTCGTCGTGATATATCCTTCGGTGGGACTTTCCGACGGGCGAGCCTCGATGGCGTTCGCCGACGATGTGGGGAAAATCGTTACCGAAGACGGGAGCGCGTACTACGCGGGTTCTCCATCCATTGTGGCCGCGGATATGCTGCGGCTGATGCGCAGCGATGCGCCCTGGATGATGGCAGGCGCTCTGATTATGGTGATCCTGCTCATGTGGATCAACTTCCGCGCGGCGCGGTGGGTCGCGCTGGCTACGGCGCCGCTCGTAGTGGGGGTGTTGTGGATGATTCTTGTCATAGAAATCATCGGCCTCCAGCTCAATTTCTATAACATGATCGTACTTCCCGCCATTCTGGGGATCGGTAACGATGCGGGCGTGCATCTGGTCCATCGCTACCGGGAGGAAGGACCCGGTTCCATCCGGCGCGTGCTCCGTTATACGGGCGAGCATATCGCCATGGGGTCCTTCACGACCATGATCGGGTTTTCGGGATTGCTGCTGAGTTTTCACCCCGGTTTGCGCTCGATCGGCGAGTTGGCCGTGGTGGGCATCGGGGCAACGCTGCTTGCAGCGATTCTCTTTCTGCCTGCGGCATTGCAATGGCTGGAAGACCGCCGTGCTCCCGCTGCATAGTGCTGATAGGCCCTAGCCGCATCGCTACATTCATGCGGCAGCGCGCCGCCGGGTGGAGCAGGCCTCCAGGACGCGCAGGTACTTTTCCGCCGCTGCATTCCAGCCGAAGTGTTCCAGCACATGGCTTACCGTGCGCCGGCTGGCCTCTTCAAGCATTTCCGGTTCGCGGCGATACGCCAGAATCGCCTCGGAGAACCCCTCGGCGTCCCCGGAGCGGACAAGCCGTCCGTTTTTGCCGTCTTCGATGACATCGGCGATGCCTTCAATGTCGGCCGCGACGGTGGGTAGCCCGCACAGTCCCGCTTCCAGCATCACTACGCCGAACCCTTCCATATCTCCCGGAACGGGCACATTCGGCATGATGAAGAGATTGGCAGCGCGGTACATGCCCTCCAGTTCCTCGTGGGACAGGCGTCCGAGGAGCCGCACGCGGTGCGCGCCGCCGGACCGTTCGGCAGCGAGCAGAATGCGTTCCGCTTCCGGGCCTTCCCCGGCCAGCCAGTAATGCACATCTTCGGGGAGTCGGGGCAGGACATGTTCAACGAACCATACGAAACCCTTTCGTTTTACCTGACGGCCCGCGCTGCACAGGAGCAGTACGCGTTCGGGGTTGTTCCCGGGAGCGCCTTGCGGCGGTCCGAACCGCTCGAACAGCATGGTGCGCGCAGCAGCCCGGGACCAATCCGCTGCAAAGCGGTCCGGCGACACGCCGTTCCGCACGACATGGAGCTTTTTTTCCGCCAGCCCGCGTTCGAGGCAGGCTGCTCCGGTGGCGCGGCTGACCGGGAATACGGCGTCAAGGGCAGCGAATATGCGCGGCACCAGAAACTGGTACGGGGGCGAGAGCAGGGTTGCGTCCCGGCCATGTACGATAGCTCCCGAGGCAATGCCATGCTTGCGAAGCGTTCCTTGTAGGAGAGGCGCGAGCGATGCCGTCACCATCGAGGAAAAGAGCACGGCGTCCATTTTTCTCCGCTTCGCCGATGCTGCGATTCTACACAAGCTTGACCCGAGAAAGAGGCCCGTCAGGACATGCGTCCAGCGCCAGGAAGTACGCAGGATGACAGGCTCGACCCGTGCATTGCATTCGGACAATGCGTTGTACAAGTCCGTTGCGACACGCTGCATCCCGCCGATATTCGCGAGCGGGCGGTTCCTCGGAGGAAAGGAGTGGGAAACGTACAGGATGCGCACAGGCGGCTACGGGATACAGCC
>JANQSQ010000335.1 GCA_028283985.1 Rhodothermales bacterium
AAGTAAAATGGTTTGTCTTGTCCGCAGCGAAATAATCGGAAAAGCCTTCATGCATAGCGGAATACATGACACTTGACCAAGGCGATTTTTTTCTATGCAGCGTATAGATGACATCATGCGTAAATTCATGATAAACGATGTCATGAGACATCGCATTGGGGCCACCCAGATTGATTCTTTTAGGATAGGAATCGGTAGGATAGATGCCACCCTGATTATTATTGGGTTCATAAATCCATATTTTATATGTGGCGTCGTCCATTCCAGTGTAGCTGTACGTACTCAAGAAATAATCGTATATCTCGCGCACATGGTATACGCCGTTGAGCGCGAAGGAAGTAAACCCGCCGTCGCCGCTATCTCCCCAGCCCCAGTCATGATCGAGCGTGGTATTGCCATTGATCTCGACAGAAAAGCTTTTCTCCATCTGGCAAGTGGGGGTGCATGATTTACATATAGTAGCAGCACATGATTCACAGTTAATGCCCTTAAGTTGGCATAATGAGCATCGAGTCCTAATGCATGTGTCACATTCACTTGTGCGAAAGCCAAGAATATACGCCTTGTCGTTAGCGATCTCGAAGGTCACCGTGTGCGTCGTGTCGGCAAGATTGGGGACGGAATACCTTCCGAGGGAATCCGCATAGACCACACGGGTTTCCTGCGTGGCATCGTTCTGGACAGTGACCTTCGCGTAGGGAAACGCCTGATTTTTCTCCCGAACGAATGGAGAACTGGTATTATCGGGTGACTCGTAATAGTTGAGCTTCACCGTGCCGGAGAGCGTACTTGTCCCAGAAGGCGCATGTTCACGGCGCGCCGGCTTCGGCGGCGCGGCGCCGAAGATGCTTTTTTCGGCAATACCGGCGTGCGGCAGCGCATAGGGAATGGCCGCAGCAGCGGAAGAGGACGTGGCGGCATGGGCAGGCGCGGCGCGGGCGTAGTCCACAGCAAGGCGCACCGGCCCATGTCCGTGCGAGTGGCTATCGAGGATATTGCTGTACTCCGCAATAATGGAGCCCTTGTGTGCATCCACCAGAAAGGTCTTGCTGAACGGAGGATCGTGACCCCAGTTCTCCAGTACGACCTCCCAGGCCAGCCTGAAGGCATAGCGATCCGCCAGTTCTTCCGGCACGATGACAAGGCTCTCCTTTACGAAGGCTTCCGTGCGGGGAATGGTTGTCTGGCCCCGCGCAGAAGCGATGGCGGCGGCCCTGCTTATCCGGCTCCCAACCTGCACATCGAGCTTGGGAAAAGCGCGGGCGCCTGCGGCCACGATGCGGCCGCTGTTGGTTATCGTGATCCCCACCTGCGCGCCGAGTACGCGAAGCTTCTCGTAGATCTGCGCATAACCGACGAACCAGAACGTGCCGTTGGTCTCGACATGGGGTTTGCTCAACTGTTTCCGGTCGATCCCGAACACGTCCTTGTGCGCGTCGAGGAAAGCGTCCGCCGCAGCCGCTACGGACGCTTCGGAAGAGAACGAACGGGCATTGCCAAGGCTGAAGTCCAGCGAGTCGGTATCGATGATCCATGTGGCCGTTCCGCTCTTCTCGTCCACATAGGCGGCAAAGCGCTTGCCGTCGTGCTGCAGGATATGCGGCGCTCTGGTGGACTTGGGAGTCTGGGCCAGCGCTTCGGGCGGAGCGAGCAAAAACAGTGCAGCGCATACCGCCGCTACGGGGGCGCAGAGTACGTTTCTCATTACAGGGAAGAACTTCATCGGGCACTGCTGTCTTTTACAGATCAAGAGAATCATCCTCCGGTAAAGAGACCGAGACCGAAAGCGTGACCGTGACGGAGTCGCTGTTGGCGTCGGTCACCGTCAGTTCGATGGTCGTCGAACTCGAAGGCGTGAGCGTAAGGCTGCTCAAGGCGCCGCCGGAGGTCCACTCCGTGCAGGGAGGCGCCGCTCCCAGACTGCCGGGCGGCGGCGCTCCTCCTCCCGAGCAGGGCACCTTATAGCGCCAACCGTACGTATAGGGCGCAGTGCCTCCGCTCACCGAAGCCGTCCATGTTTTGCTGCCAAAGGTGGTGATCGACGACGGCCCGTCGATCGAGGCGCTGAGCCCGGCCGCCGTGGCGACCGTCACCGTAACGGATTGCGATACCGATCCGGATCGATCTTCCGCAAACACGTTCATGGTTGCGTTTCCTGCCGAAACGGGCGTGATCGTGAGCGTCGATCCTGAGATTCTTGCCCTCGCTATGCTGGTCAAAGCCAGCGAAACTCTGTAGGTCAGATCATCGCCGTCGGGGTCCGAGAAGTAGCTGTCGAGATCGAACGTAGCCGACGAGCCGCCTGCGGTCAGCGTCGTGTCGGGGATGGTCTTGCTGACTACGGGCGAACGATTGGGGACCGTAACGGTGAATTGCTGCGTAGCGCTCAGGTTGCCCGGATCCGTCGCCGTCACGGTAACGGTTGCCGCGCCTTGCGAGACGGCTGTGACAGTAAGCGTACTGCCCGACATGCTTGCAGTCACACGACTCGCGTTCGACGACGAGACCGCATAGGTCAGCGCATCGCCGTCCGGATCCGAGAACGAGGACGTTACGCCGAAACTCGCAGACGGCGAAGTCACGAGCGTTAACGTGCGATTCGAGATCGTGCCTTCGGCTACGGGCGAACGGTTGGGGACCGTAACGGTGAATTGCTGCGTAGCGCTCAGACCGTCCGGGTCCGTCGCCGTCACGGTAACGGTTGCCACGCCTTGCGAGACGGCTGTGACGGTAAGCGTGCTGCCCGACATGCTTGCGGTCACTCGACTCGCGTCAGACGACGAGACCGAGTAGGTCAGAACGTCGTTGGGATCGGGATCCGAGAAATAACTCGCTACGCCGAAACTCGCAGACGGCGACGTGACGAGCGTCAACGTGCGATTCGAGATCGTGCCTGCCGCTATGGGCGGGCGATTGGCCTGAGGAGGAGGCGTGACGGTCGATCTGTTTACCGTCACGTCGAAACGCTGCTCGGCGCTCTGCCCGTTAAGCGTCGCCGTCACCGTGATCGTCGCCGTACCTGCCGCCACAGGGCGGATCGTGAGCGTTGCTCCCGACATGCTCGCGGTCACTCGACTCGTGTTCGACGACGAGGCCGAGTACGTCAGCACATCGTCCACGCCCGGTTTCCTGAAATACGACGACACGCTGAAACTCGACGAAGAGCCCCCTTCGGTCAGCGTACGGTCCGATATCGTCCCTGTCGGCATCGGACCGGAAGGCTGCGTGACCGTCAACGAGAGGTACTTCGTCACTGAATCGGCGGGACTCGCCGAATCGCTGACGATCAGCCGGATTCGTGCAGACGTTTTCGTGGTCGTTATCGTCTTCGTATAACTGCTGTCGGATCCTGCGCCTGTCCATTGCCACTCGCAGGGAGCGGCCCGAAGCAGATCCGGGTCGACGCAGTTCGTTGCATAGCCCCAGTTGTACGAATACGGAGCCGTACCGCCCGTCACCCTGGAGCCCCACGTATATTCCGTGCCCGATACGATCGATGTCAGATTGCCGCCCGTAATGAAGGCCGCAAGGTCCGTAGAGGGATTGTCAACCGTCACGGCGAATTGCTGCGTAGCGCTCAGATTACCCGGGTCCGTGGCCGTCACGGTCACCGTATCCGGCGCCGTATTCGCAAGCTTCGCCGAAAGCGTAAGC
>JANQSQ010000404.1 GCA_028283985.1 Rhodothermales bacterium
CCTCCCGAAGGGCGCTTCACGCCTGCACTACCCCGAATCCGCAGCGTTTTTCCCTAATTCCGACGATGCAATTATAATATCTTTTACGTGTGAACGCGAAGCGCTGATCGAAGCGGTTTTGGTCAGAGTATCCTATACTACACTCCTTCACGACACTCTGTCTCAATCTACCCCTTGGAGGTCGATACGATGCGTCAAGTTACGTCATTCCTTGCGATGGTGTGCATGTTCGTTGCAAGTATCATCACCCCCCGTCTCGCCCAGGCCCAGATCGCATTCGAGCATGTCCATGTGCTGCCTATGACGGACGAAGAAGTACGGACCGACTGGACCGTGCTCGTGGAAGGCGACCGGATCACGGCAGCCGGCCCCGCCGCGGAAGTGGATGTCCCGGAAACGGCAGAACGAATCGACGGAACAGGGAAGTACCTCATTCCCGGTCTGGCCGAGATGCACGGACACGTACCCTCTCCCGACGAAAACAGCGAATACGTTGCGTCCCTTATGTTTCTGTACATCGCCAACGGGATCACGACCGTACGCGGTCTGCTTGGAGAGCCGGGTCAACTGGCGCTGAAGGAAGCCACGGCGGACGGAAGCCTCCTCGGCCCGGCGCTGTATCTCGCAGGTCCCGCGTTCAGTGGAGGCACCATTTCCTCCCCCGAACAAGCCGACCAGCGCGTACGGGAGCAAGTGGCCGAGGGGTGGGATTATCTGAAAGTGCTTCCGGGACTGACCCGTGACGAGTATGACGCCATGGCCATGGCCGCGAACGAAGAAGGCATTCCCTTTATCGGGCATGTTCCTTTCGAGGTGGGACTGATCCACGCCATCGAAATGGGGCAACAAACGATCGATCATCTGGACGGCTACATAGAATATCTGAGGGGCGGAGGAGACGCCATCGATCCGGAACGCCTCGAAACCGCCATCGCCATGACGAAGGAACATGGGGTATGGCTCATTCCGACCATGGCGCTCTGGGAAACCATTCTTGGCGTACCGTCCACGGCAGATATGGCGAATTATGAAGAGCTGCAATATATGCCGCCGGATATGGTGGCTTCGTGGGGCCGGTCCCAGGACCGGCGGCGGGCAGGCAGTGGGTTCAGCCAGGAACGCCAGGACCTGATTGCAGCCCAGCGCATCGACTTGCTGAGAGTGCTTAACGAGGCCAACGCGCGCATTCTCCTGGGCACGGATTCCCCGCAGGTGTTCAGCGTACCGGGCTTTTCGCTGCTGCGTGAACTGCCGTTCATGGTGGACGCAGGGATGTCGCCGTACGAAATCCTTGTTTCCGGGACCCGTGCGGTCGGGGACTACCTGCACGAAGAGGATACGTTCGGAACGATCACGGCGGGAAGCCGGGCGGATCTCATCCTGCTCAACAGCAACCCCCTTGAGGATGTGATGCGCGTGTTCGACCGGGCCGGGGTAATGGCGCGCGGGCAGTGGGTATCCGAATCGGATATACAGGAACGCCTTGCAGAGATTGCGGCAGGATACCAGTAGGATCCTGAAGTACGCCGCGAATACGCTCTTTTACCGCTTCCGCACCAGCGTTACGCCGTCTGCAATGGGCAGCATGCAGCAGTCCACGCGGTCGTCGTATGCAATGGCGGCGTTAAGCGCCGCAATGGCGCGGGTGCTGGCATCGTCTTCGGCAGGGTCGAGGACACGGCCATCGCGCAACACGTTGTCCAGGGCCGCAACGCCTCCCGGGCGCAGGAGCTGCAGGACCAGTTCGTAGTAGATGCCGTACGATTCCTTGTCGGCGTCAATGAATGCAAAATCGTACGTGCCCGCGCGCCCGTCGGCGAGCAATGCCCGCAACGTATCTGCCGCATCCCCTATGCGGAATTCGATTTTGTCTTCCACGCCCGCTTCACGCCAGTTGCGGCGGGCTACGCGCGCATATTCCTCGCTCACGTCACACGCCGTCAGGAGGCCGTCGTCCGGAAGCGCCTGGGCGACCACAATGGAACTGTATCCGGTGAACACGCCGACTTCGAGGGCGCGGCGGGCGCCGGTCATGCGCACGAGCATCGCCATGAACGCCCCCTGTTCCGGCGCAATCTGCATCTGGGCTTCCTCCATGGACGCGGTCTCTTCCCGCAATCGCCGCAGCGCGTCCGATTCGCGGACGGCGTGACGAACCAGGTATTCATGGAGTTCGGGGGAAAGCCCTATGCTTCGGTTCGACATGGAAGAAACAGATTATATGTGAAAATGGATACGCTCCTCTCCTACACGCCTGCATCCTCAAACACGCGCCGGACCATAGCCTGCGCCTCCTCCTGGATTTGCCGGAGATGCTCCTCCCCGAGAAAACTCTCCGCATAAATCTTGTACAATTCTTCCGTACCGGAGGGTCTTGCGGCAAACCACCCGTTCTCCGTAACCACTTTGAGACCCCCGATCGGAGCGTCGTTGCCCGGAGCCTGCGTGAGCTTCGCGGCAATCGGCTCGCCGGCAAGCCCGGCGGCGGTCACCTGCTCGGGAGAAAGACTCGCAAGCACCGCCTTCTGCGAGCGGGTGGCGGGCGCATCCATGCGTTCGTATACGGGAGATCCGAAACGGTCCTCCAGGAGCGCATAGTGTTCAGCGGGGTTTTTGCCCGTCACAGCGGTTATCTCCGCGGCAAGCAGATTGAGAATGATACCATCCTTGTCGGTCGTCCATACCGAGCCGTCCTTGCGCAGGAACGACGCCCCGGCGCTCTCCTCGCCGCCAAAACCGTAGGACCCATCGACCAGCCCGTCCACGAACCACTTGAACCCCACCGGGACTTCCGCAAGGCGCCGTCCCAGGCCGTGAGCCACCCGGTCAATCATGGAGCTGGATACGAGGGTCTTGCCGATCGCTGCGGTTCCGGGCCAGCGCGGGCGGTGTTGGAACAGGTATCCGATCGCGACGGACAGGTAATGATTGGG
>JANQSQ010000545.1 GCA_028283985.1 Rhodothermales bacterium
AAGGCGCCGAAATCATCGGTCAATCCCTGGCGCAAAGTAAGTTCAGGCAACAGTTCGACCTGATCGTTATTGCGGTCATAGACGGAGCGACTCGGGAAATGCGCTTCAATCCGAATGCCCGGGATGCCATCAAGGCGCAGGATATCCTTATCGTGCTCGGACACCCGGAGATCATTCAGCGCCTGCGCGACCTGCACGGGACCCCCGTCATATCGCACGGATAAACTCCACTATACACATTGCATCCTGGCATAATGATCTCTGTCCCTAAACGGCTTTTAGGTGTACTCCTGCTCATGACAGGGAGCCATGCTGTTTCGGCACAATCCTATATCAATCAGCAGGACATTGAAGATGTGCTGGAGAAGTACCGCGTCGAGACGGTGGATGAACTTCCGGAGGTGGAGTACGACTATTTTGTACTGGGCGACGGCAGAGGAAGCACGGTTCTTGCCCGCAACAGTTTTTACAAGATCATGGGCGAGGGGGATGCCAGGCAGGGCCAGGCCCGGTCCAAACTGGTTGAACTTTTGAATCGCCGGTTGATGGGTACCGTACAGATTGGCGATACGCTGGTCGTTCCCGGGCACTTCGAGACGGATTTTCGGGCCTACGCGCCATTTCCGTTGCAGTATCCGGGGGCGAAGGAATTCGACAAACTGTTCATCATCCATAAAAACATACAGGCGTGGGCCGCCTATGAACATGGGGCCCTGATGCGTTGGGGAATCGTCAATACGGGAACCCCGTCGAATCCAACTCCGCAAGGTCGTTTCAACTTCAACTGGAAAACCGAATACCGTATATCCACGCTGAGTCCGCCCGGCGAACGCTGGGAAATGTACTGGGTATTCAATTTTCACAATCCCCGGGGAATACACGTTCATCAATATCCCATGCCGACAGGCGGCCCCACCAGCCACGGGTGTGTTCGCCTGGTGGAAGTCGATGCGAAATGGATCTACGAGTGGGCCAATCCCTGGCAGGTGGACAACGGCCGGGTGGACGCCGGCTCTGTCGGCAGCCGCATCATTCAGCAGGGAACCACGGTGCTTGTCGTCGGAGAAGACCCTGAAGACGCTCCCGTTCCGTTCATCGCCGGAGAAACACCGGTGCTGAGACGAATAGAGTTACCGGACCATCCGTACGATGTGCCGCCGGGTACAGATCAGCAAAAACGCTTCGACAGGCTGCGATCCGAAAAAATCGGCCCGACCCCATCGCTAATCGATAAAACTGAAGAGTCTTCCGAAGCGGGGTAGCATCGCATCCCCATCCCAGGAGAAATAGATCAGCACCGCCTTACCCACGACGTGATCCATGGGTACGAACCCCCAGAAGCGGCTGTCTTCCGAATTGTCCCTGTTATCCCCCATCACGAAATAATAATCCTGCCGGAAGGTATAGGAAGTGACCGGCTTCCCATCCACTTCAAAGGCGCCATCGTTTGTCTGTCGTACTGAAAGTCCCTCGTACCGGGAAATAGCAGGCGCATAGATAGCCCAGTTCTCATCCGTCAGCGTAATGGGGACACCCTCTGCAGGGATGGTTACCGGCCCAAAATTATCGGGCGTATACCCTCGCCCCGGAGGATACATCACCATATTGTAGTATCCGGCGCGCTCCGGCACGATAGCCGGCTCGACACGGTCAATCCATGACCATCCTGCTATGGTTTCCGCTGCCTCGCTGGTAGCCTGTATCCGGACCACACTCATGTCCGACATGGCCTGAAACTCGGATACCCCCAATTCCCGGAGCGCCGCCCCGGAAAGGTGCATGCGCGGGTCGTTTTTATGCACATCCCAATATTGCTGCATATTCTTCTGCAGAGGCAGGGCACTGCCATCTGTATGGACGACCTTATCAATCACTTCCAGGGTTTCTCCGGGCATTCCCACTACCCGCTTGATATAGTGTGTTTTGCGGTCTATCGGGTGGTCGTCAGGGGGAAAATTGAACACGATGGCGTCTCCCCGTTTTACTCTGGTAAAGCCGGGAAACCGGGTATGCGGCAAGCGAAAATCCCTTATGTAGACCGGGGTAAAGGGAATGCCAAGCGTCATGGGCGTCCGCGTACCGTAGTGTATTTTCGAGACGAAGAGATAATCCCCGACGAGCAGACTCTTCTCCATGGAGGGAGTGGGAATCCTGAAAAGATCGAAAAGAAGCGTTCTCACGATCAGCATAACCACAAGAATGAACACGAATGCATCCGTCCATTCCCTGATAGCGCTTTTACGCTTGGGCCCTCCGGCTGCACGTTTCCTGTCACCCGTCGAGGAAGCCATGCGGGCCAGGCGGTCGTTTTTCGATGCGCGGCGTTTTTTTCGGCCTGTTGGAGATGCTGCCAAAATAGTATCCGGTCGATTGATTGCTGCGTTAGTTAATGATCGGACTTCATGTCGAAAGATGGTCGCCCTTGTTCCATGTCCGGAGGGGGTATTCCTTCGAGAAAAAAGCGTTCCCCGTCAAAACCGGTTAAAAACCAGGATTCCAAAGCGCTCACGTAGTAGTAATCCGCATAGGGTGCGTGTACGGCTTTCTCCATCACAGGATGCAGGAGGGCGTGTTTGAGTTTGGGCAAAAGGTCCCGGTACTTGCGATCCGTCATCGTCACCACCCCCCTTTCGAAGGGACCGTTGACATCCACGACAATCACAGGAATGGTGTCGTTCAGGGCGAACCGGTATTCGAACTGGATATATTCGGAAATAGTCTCGCCGGCGCCGATCTGCTCTATCACGGTGCTGGTGGGCGGGCCGAAGTACGCTTCCAGCATGGCTCGTAGGCGCCTCGTAAGCATCGTATCAACGGGTATGCGCTCGTTGCTTCCAATGTACGCCCACTGCGCGCTCCCGAATGTCTCTTCAAATACGCCGATTTCGGATGCGGAAATCGGGCGCACACTATGCACCAGAGGAGATGGCTCGGAGTATCGCAGCGCATGGAATACAGCCATCTGTTCCCGTACCGACTCACTTACCCAGGGAATCCGATCCGGGGGTAATGGCGCAGCGCGCAGGCCCCGGCGCAAAAAGATGTTTTGCGCTTCCGTCCGCAGGCGGGCCTCCTGATACATATCGAGCAATGTGCGGGTGGAGTCGGCCGATTGACATGCGGCGTCCATAGCGCCCCACACCGCATTTCCCGGTTGCAACAATATTCCCAGCAACGCAAGGGTTCGTAACCTTCTCATCGAAATCCTCGCCCGGTTCTAACTCTCCATGGAGAGCACAGCCAGGAAAGCTTCCTGAGGCACCTCGATTCTGCCCACCTGTTTCATGCGCTTTTTTCCTTCTTTCTGCTTCTCGAGCAACTTCCGTTTTCGGGAAATGTCACCCCCGTAACATTTGGCCGTAACATCTTTACGAAGGGGTCTCACTGTTTCGCGGGCAATGACCTTGTTACCAATGGCTGCCTGGAGGGCTACCTCGAACATTTGCCGCGGGATGAGCTCCTTCAGTTTCTGCGTAAGCTTTCGCCCCATGTCATAGGCCTTGTCTCTATGAACAATGGTCGAAAGCGCGTCCACGGGATCTCCATTGATCAACACATCCAACTTGACCAGCGCACTTTCCCGGTATTCCAGAAACTCGTAGTCGAACGATGCATAGCCCCGGCTGCAACTTTTCAACTTGTCGTAGAAATCGAAGACGATTTCCGCAAGAGGAAGTTCGTACTGAAGGTTCACCCGTTCTTCGCCGAGATACGACTGGTTGACGTAGACGCCGCGCCGCTCCTGACACAATTGCATCAGGTTACCGATGTATTCCGCCGGTGTAATGATTTCAGCTTTAACTACAGGCTCTCGGACACTCTCGATGTCGCCGCGGGCAGGCATGCTGCTGGGGTTGTCGACAATATGTACATCTGTGTTGCGAACAAGCACTTCGTACTTGACGTTCGGCACCGTTGCGATAATATCCAACCCGAATTCGCGGTCGAGGCGCTCCTGAACAATCTCCATATGGAGCAGGCCCAGAAATCCGATGCGGAAACCGAATCCCAACGCGACTGACGTTTCCGGTTCGTAGGTTAGCGCGGCATCGTTGAGTTGCAGTTTCTCAAGCGAGGAACGCAGATCGGCAAAGTCATCGGGGTTCGTCGGATATACCCCGCTGAATACCATGGGCTTTACTTCCCGGAAGCCCGATATGGGTTCCTCGGCCGGTCGGGATTTCAGCGTAATGGTATCTCCTACGCGCGTGTGGCCTACGTCCTTCACCGAGCCAATTACATAGCCCACCTCCCCGGCACACAGTTCATCCACCGGTTGCATGGAGAGCCGGAGTATGCCGATCTCCTCGGCATCGTATTCCCGGGCGTTCGACATAAAGCGCATCCGTTCGCCCTTTTTCAATGAACCATCGAAAATTCGCGCATATACAATGGACCCGCGGTACGGATTGAATATAGAGTCAAAGATGAGCGCCTGAAGCGGGGCGTCAGGATCTCCTTCCGGAGCTGGGATGCGCTCGATGATTTCTTCCAGCAAACGGTCCACTCCCCGGCCTGTTTTGGCGCTGATCCGGATGATGTCCTCTGCTGTGTCTCCCAGCAGGTTCTCAATAGACCGAGCCACCACATCGGCGCGGGCATTCGGGAGATCTACCTTATTGATGACGGGGATGACTTCCAGATCGTTTCCGAGGGCCAGGTGTAGATTGGAAAGCGTCTGTGCTTCAATGCCCTGCACGGCATCCACGACCAGAATAGCTCCTTCACAGGCTTTCAGGGCCCGCGAAACTTCGTAAGTGAAATCCACGTGCCCCGGCGTATCGATAAGATTCAAAACATATTCCTGACCGTTTGCCGCTATATAGCTCATGCGAATTGCATGGCTTTTGATCGTGATTCCCCGCTCCCGCTCAAGATCCATGCTATCGAGCACCTGCGCCTGTAACTCGCGCTCGCTAAGGGTGCCTGTCTGTTCAAGCAACCGGTCGGCAAGGGTACTCTTGCCGTGATCGATATGCGCAATGATACAGAAGTTACGTATCCGGCTTTGTCTTTCGTCGGACATGTATATACCCTGTCAGAATGGACCTGTGCGAATCGTCCCGCCAGGTTCCGGTTGCACTATTCCTTGATGGAAACGCCGCGCTCGAAAACCGCTTCCGGGGTCTCGGTCGTTTCTTCTTCCTTGTCTTTTTCCATGTCACTTCCCTCCCGTTCGTGTGCGTACCGGACGCATTTTTTGTGCAGGATGATAATGCCCGCCACCCCGCATACGATGGCCATGTCAGCCACATTCCATATCGGAAACAGCGAAATATACATGCCGCCGACAACGGGTATGGATTCGGGAAGGAATCCACTCCATATGTTCACGTGAATAAAATCGACGACTTTCCCGAACAGCAGGGTATCCCCGTAAAAAACACGATCAATAATATTGCCGACGGCGCCACCCAGAATAAGCGCCAGACATGCTCGATACGGGTAGTAATCGTGCCGGACGCGGTAGAGATAGAATACGATCAGGGCCGTCGCCAGCATGGAAAACACGGTCACGACAGATGTTGGCCCTGGCGTAATACCGAACGCCATGCCGGGATTCTCTGTGAACGTGAGTTTTAACCAGTCGCCAAGGACAGGAATCTGCTGGCCGCGATACATTGTGCGCAGCACGAGCAGTTTGGTGGACTGGTCAAGAAGGATGACAAGACCAGAAATCCAGAGGACGCGTATCATAATCGAAGCCCTTGACCGCCACCCGGTATCGGCCTACCCCTTTTGCTTTGCCTTGGCCTCTATCGACATCTCCGTGTGCGGCACGACCTCCAGGCGCTCTCTGGAAATGGCTTTGCCGGTCACCCTGCATATCCCGTAGGTTTTGTTCCTGATACGCTCCAGCGCACGATCAAGGTAGCCCACGTATTTCTTCTGGCGCGCCATCATCAGGTACAGTTTTTCGCGTTCCATGGCGTCGGTTCCCGCATCGGCCATGTGAAAGCTGTACGCGGTATCGTTTTCGGCCTGCTCCCGCACATCGTCCAATTGCATGCGCATCCGGTCGATGTCCTCCACAGCTTCCATGCGCCGCGACAGGATAATCTGCTTGAAATACTCGAAATCCTCGTCCGAAAACCACGTGTTCGTTCGGGCTTCAGCCTGCGCGGAACCAGCTTCTTCCTTGCTGGCTTCCGACGCCGATCTCTTTTTGGATGATTTCTTGACAGCCATGCCCAAAGTTACACTGCGGGGAGCATTCCCCGGCGGCTTTCTCCATCTCCGGATATGCCGCAACCGTGTTTGTTTTGTTATGAATTCTCAATACGGCGGACCCCCACATGAAGCATCTCTTCCCCGATCCGGAAGGTATCCAAAACATCCCCCTCCGGCGTATGGGCTGCATTAAACTCAAGCGCCAGGATCTCGTTCCGTATCCAGGCCCCGTGCCGGAGAATAACGCCAGATAAGCGCTCCGTGGTCCGGTACTCGACCAGAATACGGTCCGTTACCTCAAAATTATTCCCTTTTCGCAGATTTTGCATGCGGTTGACGATTTCCCGAGCCTGCCCCTCAGCGACCAGTTCTTC
>JANQSQ010000470.1 GCA_028283985.1 Rhodothermales bacterium
TCAAGAGGCTGTGGATGTGTTTTTCGAGCAGGAGCGTCCGGATTTTGTGGTACTTGCCGCCGCGGTGGTCGGCGGCATTCTGGCGAACGAGCGATATCCGTCGGATTTTATCTCCGACAATATTGCCATTCAGTCGAATGTCATTCGCGCTGCGCACAAATACGGCGTACGGCGGCTTGTTTTTCTTGGAAGTTCGTGCATTTATCCGAAGCATGCACCGCAACCCATGCCCGAGGAGTGTATCCTGACGGGACCCCTTGAACCCACAAACCAGTGGTACGCCGTGGCGAAGATCGCCGGCGCCAGAACATGCGAAGCGTATCGGAAGCAATACGGGGATGATTTCGTTACGTTAATGCCAACGAATTTGTACGGCCCGAATGACAATTTCGATCCGGAAACGTCGCATGTTCCGGCGGCCTTGTTGCGAAGATTTCACGAGGCAAAGCGCGTTGGAGCCCCGGATGCGCCGGTGACGCTTTGGGGGACCGGGACGCCGCGACGCGAATTCATGTATGTGGACGATCTGGCGGATGCGATCGTCTACGTACTGGGCCTGCCGGCGGACAGGTTGTATGCAACGGCAAGCGACGGCATGCTTAACGTAGGCGTTGGGGAGGATATCTCCATCACAGAATTGGCCGAAATCATCCGGGACGTGGTGGGCAGCGAAAGCGCTATACTTTACGACACGACCCGGCCGGACGGTACGCCGCGCAAACTCATGGATGTTTCCCGGATGAACAACCTTGGCTGGAGTGCCCGGACCTCTATACGGGATGGGTTTTCGAAAACATATGCCTGGTATCTGGACCATGCACTAAAAGAAGTGGAGGCGTGATTCGTACTAAACACATACAATATGTATTCTTGCCGGTGTTTATGTGTATGGGTAGCGCATGTGGCATGTCGGAGGAAGAGCCCGAGCCTCTTCCCGAGCTACAAGTTTGCGAAATAGGCGATCTGGTATGGAGTGACGAATTCGATGAGGATGGTCTTCCCAACGCCTCGAAGTGGCGCTATGACGTCGGGGGCCACGGATGGGGCAATCAGGAGTTGCAGTATTATACTTCGTCGCGTTCGGAGAATGCCCGGGTCGAGAACGGGAACCTGATCATCGAAGCGCGCAAGGAATCCTGGAGCGGCAGCGATTACACTTCAACCCGTTTGCTTTCGAGAGCGGAATGGACATACGGGCGGTTCGAGGCCAGTGCCATCCTGCCGTCCGGCAAGGGAACATGGCCCGCCATATGGATGCTGCCGGATCTGCAAAAATATGGAGGATGGCCCCGGGCCGGCGAGATTGACATCATGGAGCATGTAGGGTTTAACCCGGACCAGGTGCATTCCACGGTACATACCGATGCATACAATCATACGAAGGGCACGCACCGGGGCGCGTCCATTGCAGTACCGACGGCCCGTTCGGAATTCAATGTGTATGCGGTGGAATGGACGCCGTCGGAGATACGCGGCTATGTCAATGAAACGCAGTATTTTGAGTTTCGGAACGAGCGGTTAACCAATTCGGAGGCCGATGCCCGGCACTGGCCGTTCGATCACCCGTTCCATTTGATTTTCAACATTGCCGTTGGTGGGACCTGGGGTGGGCAACAGGGGATAGATCCCGACATTTGGCCCCAGCGCCTGCAGGTTGATTATGTGCGCGTGTACGGATGCGATTCCTGATGCACGTGTTCCGGTTTTTCGTTCCCCCTATGTTTTTATGCACAACTTTGCTATCACCGGCGTGGCCGGTTATATCGCCCCACGGCATTTGAAGGCCATTAAGGATACGGGCAACCATTTACTGGCTGCTATCGATCCGCACGATTCAGCGGGTATACTTGATCGGTATTTTCCGGACGCCGCTTTTTTTACCGAGATAGAGCGGTTTGATCGCCATCTCGAAAAACTTCGGCGGGAAAAGGAATCCCGGCAATTGCATTACCTCTCCATCTGTTCGCCGAACCATTTGCATGATGCGCATATTCGTCTTGCCTTGCGTCTGGGCGCCAACGCACTCTGCGAAAAGCCGCTTGTTCTGAAACCGTCCAATCTTGATTATTTGCAGAAATTCGAAGAAGAACATCCCGGAACGGTGTATACCGTACTTCAATTGCGTCTGCATCCGGATATTCTGGCCTTGCGCGCACGGCTGCAACAGCAAACGGATCGTCGGCACAGTGTACGCCTTACCTATGTTACTTCACGCGGCACCTGGTATCGGTATTCATGGAAAGGAGATGACGAAAAGTCCGGCGGTATCGCGATGAACATCGGAATTCATTTTTTCGATTTGCTGATGTGGTTGTTCGGTGAGGTTGAAGGGCACCGCATTCACGTTATGGAAGCACAGCGCGCCGGCGGCCTGCTGGCGCTGAAGAACGCGGATGTGCAGTGGTTTCTATCGATAGACGAGCGCGATATACCGGATGAGGTCAGGGGCCTGCAGCGAACGTACCGATCCATTGAGGTCGATGGCAGAGAGGTTGAATTTTCCAATCGATTCGATGATCTGCATACGCGTGTGTACGAAGAGACGCTTGCAGGACACGGTTTTCGGATTGAAGACATTCGACCTGCGATCGAGTTAGTGGACGCCATCCGTTTGGTCAAGCCCGTGAAGGTGTTTTTGGGGGATGCACACCCGATGTCTACCGGGTTCAAATCGTCGGAATCACGAGAACGAGTACGCCATACGCGGTAAACGCAGTGAAACTTGGAGTAATCGGTACGGGGTATGTGGGCCTGGTAACAGGTACGTGTTTTGCCGAGATGGGCAACGACGTCATTTGTGTGGATGTCGATGCGCAGAAGGTGGCGCAGCTCCGTGCAGGACACATTACGATTTTCGAACCCGGTCTGGAGATATTTTTTGAACGGAACATTCGCGAGGGGCGTCTTCGCTTTACGCTGGATCTTGAAGAGGCGGTGTACGGATGCGACGTGATTTTTATGGCCCTTCCGACCCCCCCGAATGAAGACGGTTCTGCCGACCTTTCCTATGTGCTCGGCGTAGCGGCCGATATCGCCGCATTGCTTCGCAAGGCTTCGGCCCGCACGTATAAGATCATTGTGAACAAAAGCACGGTACCGGTCGGGACGGCGGATCGTACACGAGAGACTCTTATGGACGGAGGGTTGGTTCCCGGCATGGATTTCGATGTGGTGTCGAACCCGGAGTTTTTGCGCGAAGGCGCAGCGGTGGAGGATTTTATGAAGCCTGACCGTGTGGTGATAGGTACATCGTCCCCCAAAGCGGCCGAGACGCTGGTCCAGATCTACGAACCCTTTGTGCGCCAGGGCAACCCCATTATGGTGATGGACGAACGTTCGGCGGAACTGACGAAATATGCGGCAAATGCTTTTCTTGCGACCAAGATCACGTTTATGAATGAAATTGCGAATCTGTGCGAGCGGGTGGGCGCCAACGTTGACCATATTCGCGCCGGGATTGGTGCCGACAACCGCATCGGGAAGCACTTTTTGTATGCCGGGATCGGGTTCGGAGGAAGTTGTTTTCCCAAGGACATTCACGCGTTACGTCACACCGCGGAAGAACATTCGTATGATTTTCGCATTTTGCGCGCAGTGACCCAGGTAAATGAGCGCCAGCGTGGAATTCCTGCGGAGCTCGTGCGCACGTATTTTGCAAAGGATAAAAATGGACTCTCGTCCGGAGAAGCGCTTGCCGGTCGGACCATTGCGGTCTGGGGGCTTTCGTTCAAGCCGAATACCGACGATGTGCGCGAGGCGCCATCGCATGTAGTGATCCGCAAACTGCTTGCCGACGGGGCGCATGTTCGGGCATTCGATCCCGAAGCTATAGATGCGGCGCGGCAAAGTCTGGGCGACGCCGTACAATACTCCCGGGATATGTACGAAGTGCTTCTGGGCGCTGACGCACTTGTCGTGTGCACCGAATGGCACGAGTTCAGGCGCCCCGATTTCGAAAGAATGAAGGAATGCATGAAGCAACCGGTCATTTTCGATGGTCGCAACGTTTACGACCCGAAACGCATAGCGGAAATCGGATTCGATTATTTTAGCGTGGGCAGGCCGCACGTTCCGGTCCGCAATGCAGCCGTCCGGAATGTTTCATGACAGGCGGGTCACCACAGGCTTTCGCTTTCCAGTACCCAAACCACAACGTATGTCTACAGTGAAAAAAGCCCTCATCACGGGTATTACCGGCCAGGACGGCGCGTATCTTGCCGAATTGCTTCTTGACAAGGGGTATGAGGTGCACGGTCTCCGGCGACGCCTCAGCCGTCCCAATACGCAGCGAATAGATCACTTGATCGAGGATACGTCCACACGGCCTCAGGGATTGATTCTGCACCATGGGGATATGGCGGATTCGACGCGGCTTACTCATATCATTCGTTCGGTACAGCCGGACGAGGTCTATAATCTCGCGGCCCAAAGCCATGTGCAGGTGAGCTTTGAAGCCCCGGAATACACCACGGATGTGGATGCGCTGGGAACGTTGCGTTTGCTTGAAGCGATTCGCCTGCTTGGGATGGGGGACCGTGTCCGGTTCTACCAGGCGTCTACCTCTGAACTTTTCGGGCAGGTAGTTGAAATTCCCCAGAATGAGAACACGCCGTTTTATCCTCGCAGTCCCTATGGGGTCTCCAAGTTATATGCCTATTGGATCACCGTGAATTACAGGGAGGCATATGGAATGTATGCATGCAACGGCATCCTGTTTAACCATGAGAGCCCGCGGCGCGGCGAAATGTTTGTGACCCGTAAGGTTACGCGATCGGCGGCGCGCATCGCGCTCGGCGTCGACGACCGGCTGTACCTCGGCAATCTGGAGGCCCGTCGGGATTGGGGGCATGCGAAAGACTATGTGGATGCAATATGGCGTATTCTTCAGCAGGATGAACCGGAAGACTTCGTGGTAGCCACGGGTAAGATCCATACGGTGCGTCAGGTGTGTGAAATGGCTTTTGGCTACACGGGTATCGATCTTCGCTGGGAAGGGGAGGGCGTCGAAGAAAAAGGATACGACAGCAAGACCGGCGCTTTAATCGTGGAAGTCGATCCGAACTTTTTTCGTCCCGCAGAAGTCAATTTTCTGCAGGGGGACGCCTCCAGGGCACGCGAAAAGTTGGGGTGGATCCCTCGCTACTCGTTACAGGAAATGATCGAGGAGATGGTGGAGCACGACCTTGCGTTAGCGGGTAAGGGCCAGGTGAGTGCAGTGGGGCAAAACGGATAACGGTACATCGTCTCTTGCGTGGCTGCACACGCCCTGATCACCGGTTTGTAAAGCATGGCCCATTATCTCGTAACAGGCGCCGCCGGGTTTATTGCATCGAAGGTGGTTGAGTTGTTGCTCAACGATGGGCATACGGTTACAGGGCTCGATAATCTCAACGATGCGTACGACGTGCGTTTGAAACAATGGCGGCTGCAACGCCTGCGTTGCCCGGGATTCGATTTTCGCGAACTGGACATATGTGACAGGGATACGCTTCGGGAACAGGTTTTTGAAGGGGCGTCTGTTGATGCGGTGATCAATCTGGCTGCACGGGCAGGCGTCAGGCAGTCCGTTGCGGATCCTCATCTGTATATACAGACCAATGTGGAGGGGGCGTTGACGTTGTTGGAATGTTGCAGGACGTTTGGCGTCGGGAAATTTGTGCAGGCCTCGACATCCGCCGTGTACGGCGCCTCGACGAAGACGCCTTGCCGGGAAAACCAGCCGACGGATCAGCCTTTGTCCCCTTATGCCGCTTCGAAAAAGGCAGCGGAGGCCCTGTGCCATACCTATCATTGTCTGCACGACATGGATATCGCCGTCTTGCGGTATTTTACGGTGTATGGGCCGGCCGGCCGGCCGGATATGGCGCCCCTTCGTTTTGTTCGCTGGATTGCGGAGGAACAGCCTCTGACCGTTTACGGGGACGGCAGGCAGTCGCGGGATTTTACGTACATCGACGATGTGGCCCGCGGTACAATTATGGCTCTTGAACAGGTGGGATACGAAGTGTTCAACCTCGGCTCCGACCAGCCGATCGTATTACGCGATGTGATCCGTATGTTTGAGGACCTTCTGGGCAAGAAGGCCCATCTTGTTTTTGCAGCCCGGCACAAAGCCGATGTGCCCGCCACCTGGGCGAACATTTCCAAAGCGGGCGCCCTGCTGGGATGGACTCCGCAGATCGATTTTGCGGAGGGGGCAAGTCGTTTGGCCGCGTGGTACGCCGAGCACCGAGACTGGGTGCGGACGATCCCGATGGATTAGGGCCTGTTGACACTATGCAGCGGCGCTCTGCGGGGCCTCTTTTCCTGCCATGCGGCGTTGCCGCTCGCTTATGTGGCTGGGCCACACTGCGCTCGGGGCGCCTGGCCTGGCGGGAAAAGAGGCCCCGCCCTTCGGGTTCCGCCGGTCACGGCGTCACTCTTTGTTGCTCGTCGCTCATTTGGAACCACTAAACTTCACTCCTCGCGCCTTGATTGACGCCGTGCCTGACGGAACAGAGCATTGCTGCATAGTGTCAACAGGCCCTAGTGTTCTGCGAGGACATTGCTT
>JANQSQ010000476.1 GCA_028283985.1 Rhodothermales bacterium
CGAGGTGTGCTCGTGCTCGTCGTCGTAGACGCCGCCGGTGGTAAAGGGCGCGATCTCGTCAGGAAGCAGGTGGGCGTAGTCGGGGACCTCGATGCGCTCGGCGTCTTCGTAGCCGGAGTATACGACGGGCCCGTCGCCGATCGTCTGCTCCCACTCGAACGAGCTTTCCGTGCCGTACACGTCGAAGCTTTCCCGGTACTGCCGAATGGTGTTGAAGAGGGAACGGGTCACTTCGCAGCACAGGTCCGAATCCACCATCGACACCAGCGCGGATTCGACGGCAAACGGGGAACCGTAGGGTTCGATGTAATCGTCCTGGATGCGCCCGGAGCCGAAACACACGACGGATTCGGCGCGCGCCCCGGCAAGCAACAACAGCGGACTGACCGCGTGCGTAGCATAGTGCATAGGCGGAAAACCGTACCAGTAAGCGGGCCATCCGGGCAAACCCATGTTCTGCTGATGCGAGCCGCGCAGAAACTGTATTTTCCCGAGACGCCCCGATTCGAGAAGTTCCCGGGCATACAGGAATTCCCGGGTGTAGATGGCCGTTTCCATCATCATATACACTTTGCCGCTCCGGCGGCGGGCCTCCGCGATCCGGAGGCATTCGTCCACGGTCGTGGCCATAGGCACGGTGCAGGCCGTGTGCTTGCCTGCCTCCAGGGCGGCCAGGGACATGGGAGCATGGGCCGCGATCGGGGTGTTGATGTGAATGGCGTCGACCTCAGGCTCCGCGAGAAGCGCTTTCAGGTCCGTATAGCGGCGCGCTACGCCGAATTGATCTCCGATCTCGTTCAGGCCCTTTTCGTCCCGCTTGCAGATCGCCCACAGCTCGGCGTCGGGATGGCGTTGATATATCGGTATGAACTCGGCTCCGAAACCCAGTCCGACGACCGCAACGTTGATCTTGTCCGGCATGTGTTTAAGCGATACGGGAGATGTAAATTCAGCAAGCAATATAATATGGATACTCTGATTAAGTCCACTTCGATCAGCACTTCTCTTTCGCGAGCAAAGGACATCGTGATTCCATCGTTGAGGTTACGCTGCGGATTCGGGGCGGGGCGGGCGTGAAACGCCCTTCGGGAGGCTGCGAGGGGTGCGGCTTGTTTTTTCGGTCCTGTCGATCGCGACATGCCCGTTCTCGAGAAGCGGATGCCGGAAAGAAGGGTTATTTTAGAGGATTATACAAAAGCCGCCAAAGAGCCTCGTAGTCCGTCGCTGTCCGAACAGACATCGCGCGTACGCTGCCCGGGGCGTGATCCTCCATTAAAATTTAAAATGAATAGTCACAAAAAGTCACGAATTTGCGATAAATAATAACAGAAAAGGCACGAAAATTTGCGTAATATTATGGTTAGAGTCGGATCGTCCCAAGCCGGAGCGAGGCGGTCGGGTTGAGTCGTTGCTCCTGCGCCCGCTGAGTCCCCCTTCTCTTTTCTGCGGGCCCCCAACCGGTTTTGCCTATTGACCGCCTGAGGCCGGTAAACGGTTTTTCTTCACTTCATATTCCGCAAGCGATGAAATTTCCCAGCGACGAAACAAACTGCGTCGGATCGAGACGCGAGTGGAGAGAGAGGCGTATGTACCCTTTAGCAAGCACCGTATCCGCATCGTTGATCATGGAGGCGCCCGGTCGGGCCGCTGCGGCATTGCGCCTTTCCTCCCGGCGTCTTCGTTCCCATCGGCGGCGCTCCGCTGATCCAGCGCTTTCCGGTTGCGCGCCGCGCGCCGCGGGGCTTCCTCTGGCCGCGATCCGCGCCGGGTCGCGCCTGCTGCTGGCCGGGGCGGTCCTGTTCGCGGCCCCGTTCCTGCCGGGGGCGGGCGGCGCGGCCCAGGCCCAGCAATCCCAGGTGCTGGTGAGCAATTATGATCAACCTGTTGACGACAATGCTAGTTTGACATCGTTCGATCACGCTCTGGCATTCACCACCGGCCCCCACAGCGGCGGTTACACGCTGACCAGCGTCGAAATCTCTTCGTTCAGTGCATCCGTAGACGTTACGGTCACCATCAACGCTTCGTCGAGCGGACAGCCGGGGAACGTATTGGGCACCTTGACAGGATCGTCGACAGCAGGCGCGCGCACATACACCCATGCGGGTCTCGATCTGGCCGCGAACACGACTTACTTTGTGGTTGTTGACGCTACTTCCGGCGCTTTGGGCGTACAAGTCACCGGAAGCAACTCCCAGACCGGGGTGGCCGGCTGGAGCATCGCCGACGGCAACCTGTACCGGAACAGGGACGGGTCGGGATTTTGGACAACCTGGGGCAACTCCTTTCGGTTGCGCATCAACGGCATTGCAAAAGGAACGCTGCCGGACCCGACCGCGACGATCTCGGTCGGGACCTCGCCGGTGACGGAGGGGACGGCGGCGAGTTTCACGGTGGCGCTGTCGCTCCCGGCGCCATCGAGTGGCGTGACGGTCAACCTGTCGGTGTCGGAGGCGGCAGGCGGCGACTACGTAGCCCAGGGCGACGAGGGCTCGAAGACCGTGGCGTTCGCGGAGGGAGAAACGAGCAAGACCTACCGCGAACGCCACGGTCTTCGAGCCCTCGTCGCCCTGGGCTACGTAGTCGCCGCCTGCCGCCTCCGACACCGACAGGTTGACCGTCACGCCACT
>JANQSQ010000490.1 GCA_028283985.1 Rhodothermales bacterium
CGTATAATCGGGAGTACCCTTGCCCCGGCAATAATATATGTACAATGAACATATGTCCTCGGTTCCCGCAAAAAAAGTCTCTCTGAAAAAAAATACATACGACCACATCGTTGACCCTGCGTTTACGCCGGACGAGGAAGAGCAGGCGGCGTATGCCGCATTTTCCGCGATTGTCCGGCAACTGCGGCGGGATTGCCCCTGGGATCGGGAGCAGACCCATGAATCCGTAAAGCACTTGCTGATCGAGGAGGCCTACGAGACCGTTTCGGCGATCGACGAAGGAGACCTGGACGGGTTGTGCGAGGAACTGGGCGACCTGCTGCTGCACGTAGCGTTTCATGGCGTGATTGCCGAGGGAGACGGGCGGTTTTCGATCACGGACATTATTCGCAAGGAAACCGCGAAACTGGTTCGGCGCCACCCGCATGTGTTCGAGGATACGCAGGTGAAAGATGCGGGATCGGTGATGCGTAATTGGGAACGGATCAAGTTGGCGGAGGGCGCGAAGAAATCGGCGCTGGAGGGGGTGCCCCGGCAACTTCCCGCCCTGCTCAGGGCGCATCGCATCCAGCAAAAAGCCTCTGGCGTGGGGTTCGATTTTCCGGAGCGGGCGGATGCCTGGAAGAAAGTCGTCGAGGAGATCCGGGAATTTGCGGAGGTGGACGCCCCGGGCGTTTCACCGGAAGAAAGGGAGCGCGAGTTCGGCGATGTGCTCTTTGCCCTGGTGAATTATGCGCGGATGAGCGGCCTCAATGCGGAAAACGCGCTCTCCGGCACGAACGATATGTTCGTACGGCGCTTCAGGCATATCGAGGAGCGGCTGGCGGCGTCGGGCCGGACCCCCGCCGAAGCCGACCTGACGGAAATGGACGCCTTCTGGGAGGAGGCGAAGGAGCTGGAAGCGGAAGGGGGCAGTGACTCGAATTGACCGCCCTTTTATCCGATCGGGGGATCGGAGTCAGGATTTCATCGCGGTCTTTCGCAATGATCAGGCGTCGCCGCATACATTTTACAGCGCTCTGAAGCAAAGTCCCCCGGCGCTCCGCTATTCCACAAGCCGCTTCAGTTCCTGCACGCGCCGGATGATGGCCGCCCGTTCCATCTTTCGATATTTTTCGGGCAGCAGGGCCCTGCTTGTACATTCCAGTACCGCCACCAGCGTTTGCAACTCCACTTCTTCAGGGTAGGCGGGCGGGATGAAATCGCGCACGGCTTCTTCGAGAATCTTTTTTGTAATGGGCTGCACGCCGTTCGCCATGCCGGGTAGCACGGTACCGTCTTCTGTCCGTTGCACGCCCGCACGGAATTTTGCCCGCGTAAACAACGCCTCCATGTCCGCTCCGCTGAACGGGCGGTCACTGTCGAGCAGTACATCCGGTATGTCGCCCATGTCCAGCCGGGCGCCTGTCCGTTGCATGGTGACACGGAGCAGTTCCTCCCGTTCTTCCTTCTCTTCCGGGTAGAAGAGGGCGATGTGTTCCTCGGCGCGTCCCTGTCGTTTCAGGTCGATGGGCATCAGGTCCGGGCGCGCCGTGACGAGGAAGAAGAGAATGCGCCCCCGGTGCGACGGGTTGCTCATGAAGGTGGCGATCTGCCCGAATACCCGGCTGGATACGCCCGAGTCGCCTTGGGCGTC
>JANQSQ010000492.1 GCA_028283985.1 Rhodothermales bacterium
GGACGACATCGTTCTCATCGACGAGGAACAGATCACCCGCGCGATCTTCTTCCTCCTCGAATCCGAGAAGTTCGTCGTAGAAGGCGGCGGAGCGGTGTCCGTGGCCGCCGTCCTCGAGGGAAAGGTTGAACTCGGTTCTTCCGATGTCACCGTCTGCATCCTCTCGGGCGGCAACATCGACATGAACCTCGTATCGCGGGTCATCGACCGTGCGCTCTGGGCCGATGGCCGGCTCGCGCGTCTCGCTGTCGTCGTTCGCGACCGCCCCGGCTATCTCAGCGAGGTGACGGCCCTTGTCGCGATCAAGGGCGCGAACGTGCTCCACATCGAACACACACGCGCCTTCGGGGACATCTCCGTGGGAAAGGTGGGGATCGAACTCACGATCGAGACGCGCGGCCACGACCATATCGCGACGATTGTGACCGAGCTCCGCGAACTTGGACACCGGGTGGAAGAGCTGGCCTGACGCGTCCCGAGGGCGACTCCGGAATCGCGGCGGCAGCCGCATCTTCCGGGCCGACAGAATCGGCTGGGGGCTCACGGAAGCCGGTGTGAATCCGGCGCGTCCCCGCCGGTGGCGTTCAGCAGATTTTGCAATGCAGGCAGCAGGTTTGGGATCGCGTCCTGAATAATTGTCCAGATAATATTGTCACTGAGACCCAGATATCCATGCGCCAGGCGGTTGCGCGTCCCCACAATCGCGTGCCAGGGGATGTCCGGGTATGCTTCACGCACCTCAGCCGGGATATGGGTGGCTGCCTCGCCGATCAACTCCAGATTGCGCAGGGTAGCGTCATATGTAAGGGTATCGGCGATAAACGCATCCTGATCCAGGTTCTCCGTATAGGCAAGCACCTTCTCACTGAATTCGATCATGTCCTGCACGTAAAAACGCCATTCCCTGGGGTGTTCTTTAGCATCAGACATCGATCGCCTCCCGCTCCACATAGGGGCGTATCTCGACGCGCAGATCCTGGTTGGTCGCCATATCCACCGATTTCCCCAGCAGATCTTCCAGGTATTCCTGGGCTCCGAAATAGCGTTGCCAATTGGGAGGCGCGTCGAACCGCACCAGGATATCGACATCGCTATCGTCCGCGGCCTGATCGCGGGCGAAAGAGCCGAACAAGGCGAGCCCGGTCACGCCGAAGCGCTGCGCAAGGATTGCCTTGTGCGTTCGGAGCAATTTGAGCACGTCATCTCTTTTCATTTGTCGAATCACTCTTCGGTATCAGCATATAAATATGCCGCACCTGCTCAGGTGGTGCTTGTACGCTGTTTAAACTCGGTCGCAATGGAGTCGTAAACTCTTCGTGCTTGCGACACCGCCTGTTCGGCATCCATTGCCGTTGCCTCTTCCCAATCGCCCGGATACCGTGCCTCGACGGCCCACTCCGTCAATTGAGCAAGATCGGCGTGTGTACGATGCACCGACCAGGTGTCAGGAAGTAGGTTGCGCAATGCGTCCAGGTCGTGCCAGAACGGGAAATCTATTTCTTCAAGCACCAGCGCTGCCTTCAATGCTTTTTCGGCAGCCTGCTGGGCAAGGAAGCAGATATGCCGAGGTGCTGACTCATTCGACGCAAGGTTTTCGCAACTTTCGAGATCTTCCTTTGCGAAGCGTAGCCATCGGCGCGTTTCACCAAGGAGTTCAGGGGTGCTCATAGATTACTTGCCCTCCACGAAGCGCCGAACGCAACACGGTTCCCACAAGATCGCCGCGGCGAGTGATTTCCTCAGGAGTTGTTACCACTATGTCTTTGGAGACCGGCAGATCTCCCAGGGCCCGGCGGATATTGACCGTCGCGGTCCGTTTGTCGGGCGCATCCGGCAAAATTACGAGCAGGTCTACATCGCTCCACTCGTTTGCCGTACCCTGTGCATGGGACCCGAAGAGAATGATGCGCAAAGGCTGGAAGCCATCCACGATACGGTCCACCATCGTCGGTATGAACGCTTTCGAGGCAGCGATTTTCATATTCCCTTTACCTGTTTTATCCCCATCCCCTGCGCGGCGATTTCAGTTGCCTTGTTGCCCGGTTTGCGATTTTCGATGGCCCTGAAAGGATGATGCGTTACGAAAATATTACACGAAGGCGTTTATGCATTTGTTCGCTCTCGCAGCCTTCTCCCCGTACCTTTTGGGCAGAATGTCGTTGTGTTCCGGAACCCGTTCTTCTTCAGGCCGCCGCGGCCAATCGCACCGGGATCACCCCCTACAACTCCGCAATTTCCTGCTCCAGCAACTGCTTCCGGTACAGGTCCGCATACAACCCTTCGCGGCGCAGCAGTTCCTCGTGCGATCCCCGTTCGGAAATAATCCCGTCTTCCAGCACGAGAATGAGATCGGCGTCCATCACCGAAGAAATGCGGTGACTGACGATGACGACCGTGCAGGAGCCGTAGTACCGGCGCAAATGCCCCAGCAATTCGCTCTCCGTGTTCGTATCCACTGCCGAAAGCGCATCGTCCAGAATCAGAATGGCGGGCCGGCGAATGAGCGCCCGCGCAATGGAAGCCCGCTGTTTCTGCCCGCCGGAAAGCGTGATGCCGCGTTCTCCCACAAGCGTTTCGAATCCTTCCGGGAAGTCGCGCACATTCTCCAGCAGCGCCGCTTCTCTGGCAGCTTCTTCGATGCGCTCTTCGCCCGCGCCCTGCGCCCCGAAGGCGATGTTGTTTCCTACCGTGTCGCTGAAAAGGAATACGTCCTGGGGGACATACCCGATCGATGAACGAACGACGTCCAGCGGAATGTGCCGGATAGGCCGGTCGTCGATGCGCACCGTACCTCGTGTTGCTTCCAGCAACCGGGGGATCATCTCGACGAGCGTCGTCTTCCCGGAACCCGTGCGCCCCACGACGGCCAGCGTGGCGCCGGCGGGCGCATCGAACGACACGTCCCGCAGCACCCAGGGCCCCTCTTCCCCGTAGCGGAACGAGACATTGTCGAACCGGATCGACCCGCGAATCTCCCGAACGGACGCGACCATTTCTTCCGTGTCGGCGATGTCCGGCTCCGTGTCGAAAATACGATTCAACCGGATCATCGAGGCGGATGCGCGCTGGATCATCGTAACCACGAAACCCATCGAGGCCACCGGCCAGGTCATATTCGCCACATAGATCATGTATTCGGCGATGTTGCCGATGGTGATGGACCCCTCGGCGACAAGCCGCCCGCCCAGCCAGATCACGATGATGCCCGCCATTCCCACCAGCAGAAGAAACACGGGCCGGAACCCCGCATCGACCACGGCCAGATCGAGGTTGCGCTGGCGGTAGGCCGCGCTTTCCTCTTCGAACGCCTCGGCTTCGGAGTCTTCCCGCGTATAGGCTTTCAGGACGCGGATCCCCGCGAGCGCTTCCTGCACCCGGCTGGTGAGCCGGGAATACTGCGCCTGGAGCGCATCGCTGCGGCGGTGCTGCATGCTCGCCATGAAGAAGACCGCCACCGCCAGGAAAGGCATGGGAATGAGCGCATACAGGGTGAGCGTCGGCGAGATAATGAACATCACCGTCATGGCCGTGACAATGACCACCCCGGCGCGCACGATATACATGATGGCCGGGCCGATGTAGCGCCGCACGCTCTCGATGTCGCTCGTGGCGCGGGCCATCATGTCCCCCGTCGAATACGTGTGATAGAATCCCTGCGACAGCCGCTGCAACTGATCGTACAGCGCATTGCGCAGATCGAATTCGATATGCCGCGAGGCCACGACCACCGTCTGCCGCTGCAGAAACGAGAACGTGCCGCTCAGCAGGCTCAACGCAATGATGATCAGACCGAAAGCAAGCAGGCCCACGAAGAAGCTCGCATACAGGTAGCCCCGGACCGGCGTCCCTTCGTATACGTGGTACAGGTTCACCAGGCGCGGAATGCTATCGACCGCGATGCGCACCACGATGGGCACCGTGACGGAAAATCCGGCGGATGCGATGGCGCACAGCAATCCCGGAATGAAGAGATGCTTGTACTTCCAGTAGTACTTATTTAGATCGGCGAGCGGACCCATGCGCCTTGGTACGTCCTTGCGGGCGGCGCGGTTCGCGGGGTGGGAGAAAGCTCCGCACGCTTTATTGCCTTATCGGTCTGCCATAGGGTATCCACCGAAGCGTAGCGCCCCGCTTCCGAACGCAATGCCTGTGATCCGGCGCACAGGCCGGGTTTCCCGCGCCGCATCTCCGCGCGCCTTCCTCTCTTTTCCTCTCCCCGAATTCACCCGGAAACCCAAACTTTGACGAAATCGTACCGTATGCCTTAAAATTAGCCCGTATTGTCCGGCGTTCTGAGCAGTTCTATCCCCGCCGGGGATCCGGATCAACGCGAACCACCCGCCCACGCCCCCATCATTCATCCGCCATAATCTTATGAGCGCCCGTACCATTCTGGTCATCTTTTTCCTTATTCTCGCCTGTATGCTTCCCGTGTACATGGCGCCCGCGCAAGAGCAGGAAGAGGACCTGCTCGCCCGCTTCGAAGAGCGCGTTACGGAGTTTACCCTCGACAACGGGTTGCGCTTCATCGTGATCGAACGCCACGACGCCCCCGTCGCTACCTTCTACACCTATGCCGACGTAGGGTCGGTGGATGAGGTCAAGGGCATTACGGGCCTTGCGCACATGTTTGAGCACATGGCCTTCAAGGGGACCTCCACCATCGGCTCGACGGATTACGCCGCGGAACAGGTCGCCCTCGACAAGGTGGACGCGGCCTACGACATGCTCAAGGCCGAGCAGCACAAGGGCCTCCACGCCGACCCCGACAAAA
>JANQSQ010000497.1 GCA_028283985.1 Rhodothermales bacterium
AGAACGTGATCGTATACGCAACGCTCGATTTCGACCAGGTTGACCTGGCCGGGATCACGGCGGCGCTTGCCGAGGCAGCTGAAGAGGACGAATTGAAGTCGAACCGGCGCCTGGCCGTAGCGGCGCTGCGTTCCATCGATTCCTGGCGGGCCAAGCGGCACCTGTCGCATCTGGACGGCATGGGTGATACGGAGTACCGCTCGCTGGTCGCCAGTGTGCTCTCGGAGTATCACACGACGCAGACGATCGGTTCGTTATAAAGAACCGCCTCCAGGCCGCGACTTTGCCGCAAAGGCGACGTAGCGCCAAGCGCTTCGAAGGGGCGGGCCGGATTCCGGCCTGCCCCTTTTGCGTATGGGGGAGTGTGCCGGAATTCCGGGGGCGGAACCGTGATCGTGCATCAGTTGTTTTCGACGAGTCGGAGTGCGAAATTACCTCTGTCGGGGCGGATTGTTTTCACAGGGTTGGGCTGTGTGAGCCAGCGGAAGAACAGGGATTCGATATGACCAACATAGGGGCATCGAAGCCAACCGGACCGGCGCAGGGTTATAAGAGCTGGTCGATCAGGTCGCAAGAACACATCATGAATAGACACTTGACAGCGATCATTGAACGTGAGAACGATGGCTACGTAGCGCTATGTCCCGAAGTGGATGTCGCGAGCCAGGGGAACACGGTTTCGGAGGCACATGACAATCTTCGGGAGGCGCTCGGGCTTTTCTTTGAGACGGCGTCGCCCAGCGAAATAGATCGTCGGCTTCGTACGGAAGTGTATATAACCCGGGTTGAGGTCGCTGTTGGCTAAGTTGCGGGTTTTATCGGGGCGAGAGGTTTGCAGGATTCTGGCATCCCATGGATTTGTTGAAGTACGAAGACGGGGAAGCCATGTAGTGATGCAGAAGGCACAGGAGGATACGACCATTACCGTTCCAGTTCCCGATCATCGGGAATTGCGCATCGGGACACTGTTTTCAATCATTCGTCAGTCCGGCGTATCTCGTGCGGCATTCGAATGAACAGGCATCGTTTTTCAAGATCGTGAGGAGAGGTATCCCATGGCAGCGCCAACCGCAACCCCTGAAATGCTGAACCCGGATCGCATCGACAATTCCGGTGACGGGTTGCAATACATGACGCTTGAGGAGTACGCCAGCCTTCCGGAATTGGAAGACGGCTATACGTGCGAACTGGTCAGGGGCATGGTAGTGCGGGAACCCGGACCTTCCTGGTCGCACCGGCTTTTGCAATTCAAGTTGGCAAAACGCCTTGATGCGTGGATAGAAAATGTCGGACAAGGCGAAGTAGGTCTTGAGGGCGATTGTATCCTGAGCGAAAACCCGGATACGGTGCGCATTCCGGACGTTGCGGTGTTGTTGCGCCGACGTAGCACCGATAACGAGCCCGGGGGTTGGCTTCGCGGCGCGCCCGATATCGCCGTCGAAGTGCTGTCTCCGTCGAATACGCCCCGGCAGATGCGTGAAAGGATGGACGATTACTTCGGCGCCGGGGCGCTTCGCGTCTGGATTGTGGATCCGACGGCGCGCACTGTGGTTATTCACCGGCCGGATCAGGCCTCGATGCTTTTCAAGGACGGGGATCGTCTTGAGGACCCGGAGGTATTGCCGGGCTTTGCGCTGGATGTAACGGAGTTGTTCGAAAGATAAGGGCAAGGGGTGCAGTTGGTCCAGCGGAGAGGCTCGTTTGGTTCCCGAACCGTTCCTGCAAGCCGTCCACAGTTGAGTCCCCTATGCTCACCCGTGAATCCATCGCCATGTGCTTTAGTGGGGGCAAGGACAGCGCAATCGCGTTGCATGAGATTCGTCGTGCCGGGACGTATGTCGTCAAGGAGTTGCTGACGACGGTAACCGTTCCCTACGACCGGGTAACCATGCACGGCGTTCGCCGCGCGCTCGTGCGGCAACAGGCCGACGCCATAGGGATTCCCATTGCGGAAGTCGCTGTGCCTCCCAGTTCCTCCAATGCGGTCTACGAACGTGAAATGGGGTATGCGTTCGCCCGATTGCAGACCGGGGGCATACGGCGCGTGGCCTTCGGAGACATCTTTCTGGAAGATCTTCGGGTCTATCGCGAAGAGCAACTGGCAGCCTGCAAACTCGAGTGTGTTTTTCCGATCTGGAAGCGCGACACCAGGGAGCTCGCGCACCGGTTTGTGGAGGAAGGATTCAGGGCCGTCGCGGTCTGCGTGGATC
>JANQSQ010000551.1 GCA_028283985.1 Rhodothermales bacterium
TGACCTCCGGGCTCGGGGCGGGCGCTGCCGATTCGGTGGAGGTCCGGTGGCCGGATGGCCGGCGGCAGGTCCTCGAACAGCCCGTGATAAACAGTCTGCTCACCCTGCGACAGGAAGAAGCGGGCGCCGTACCAGTTGTTGCGCGCGCCGGAGCGCCGCCGCGTTTTGCGGATGGGACGGAAACGTCCGGGTTGGCGTTCGTGCATGCGGAAAACGACTTCGTCGATTTCGACCGGGAATTGCTGCCGCTTCGCATGCTTTCCACCGAAGGTCCTCGCTTTGCCGTGGGCGATGTGGACGGGGATGGCCTCGACGACGTATATGTGGGCGGCGCAAAGGACTCGCCGGGGGGACTTTTCAGGCAACGGCCCGGCGGCGTTTTCACGATTTCCGATAGCACGCCGTTTGCCGCCAACGCCATCTCCGAAGATGTCGACGCGGCCTTCTTCGATGCGGACGGCGACGGCGATCTCGACTTGTATGTGGCGAGCGGGGGCAGCGAATATTCGGAACTGGCCCCGGCTTTCCGGGATCGTCTGTATCTGAACGACGGCGCCGGGCGTTTCGACAAGGCGTCGGATGCATTACCCTCCCTGTATGCGAGCAGCGCCTGTGTGGTCCCCGCCGACTACGACCTGGACGGGGACATGGATCTGTTTGTGGGGGGGCGTTTGATTCCCTGGCAGTACGGGCTCGATCCCTCGAGCGCACTGCTCCGCAACGATGGGCAGGGACGCTTTACCGACGTGACCGAAGAAGCCGCGCCGGCCTTGCGGCATATCGGCATGGTGACGGACGCCGTGTGGGCCGATGTGAACGATGATGCGAGGCCGGACCTTGTCGTCGCGGGCGAATGGATGCCTATCACGATATTTCTGAACGAAGGAGGGCTGGTTCCGCAATCGGAAAACGGCCTGGACAAGAGTCACGGGTGGTGGAACCGCCTGCTTGCCGAGGATATGGACGGGGATGGCGATATGGATTTTGTAGCAGGCAACCTCGGCCTGAACACCGTACTGCATGCTTCGGACGAGGAACCGCTCACGATGCATGTGAACGATTTCGATCGGAACGGGCGCATCGACCAGGTGATCTCCCTGTACCGGAACGGGATTGCTTACCCGATGGCTCTGCGCCAGGATCTCTTCCGGCAGATTCCTGTACTCGAGACGCGTTTTCTCCGTTTTGCGGATTATGCCGGCACGCCCCTTGAAGGGGTTTTTACATCGGAGGAACGCTCGTCTTCGGTGGTCCGGCATGCTCACACGCTGGCCACCTCGTATATCGAGAACCGGGGCGACGGGACGTTTTCCCTGCACCCCTTGCCGTTCGAGGCGCAGCTTGCGCCGGTCTATGCGCTACTCTCCGGAGATTACGATAAGGACGGATACAAGGACCTCCTCATGGCTGGCAATTTTTATGCCACGAAGCCCGAGATCGGACGGATGGACGCGGGGTATGGCCTGTTTCTTAGGGGCGACGGCACGGGGGCGTTCGCTCCGGTTCCGATCGCGGACAGCGGTTTTCGCGTGCCGGGGCAGGCGCGGGACATGGCCCTGGTCGCTGACCGCCTCATTGCGATCGCTGTGAACGACGGCCCCGTGCAGGTGATTTCGGTACGCTGATGCGCCCTGTGGCATTCATACGATCGCTTATGCATGGAGGTGCGGCCGCTCGGGTTTCCGGCGCATGGATCACGGTTGTCCTTGCCGTCCTGCTTGCGGGCTGTACCCGGGATACGCTTTTCAAGCGGCTTTCGCCGGAGGGTACGGGCATCGGGTTCCGCAACGATCTGCCTGCGGATACGTCGTTCAACATTCTCAATTATCTGTATTACTACGATGGCGGCGGCGTGGCTGCGGGCGACGTGAACGGAGACGG
>JANQSQ010000615.1 GCA_028283985.1 Rhodothermales bacterium
AACATAGGCATCCGTAACGCACTGCATGTATAAGGCGAAAGGCAACGTAGCAAACCGGCGCACATCCTCTTGTTGAAAATGCAAATATGCGGGGGATCGTCATGATCGGAACAAAAATATCGGAGCAGGACTTGGCCACAGTAGCAGACATCGTGGCCCGGGACCTGGCGAAACGCTTCAGTCCTGAAGAATTCACCTTCGATCCCATCATAGTCAAGCACGCTCTCGACCATGATGGGGACGAAATTCTGCGGATACAGATTATTTTCGACGGCGATCAGGACAATCTCGATCCCGGCTGGACCGTGGGAATAGTCGGGCGCATTTACCCCGAATTGGAAGCAATTACCGTAACAGCCTACCCGATTATCTCGTTCATCGAAAAATCCGAATGGGAGGATCCGACCTACGACATTCCCTGGTGGGAAGAAGAGGCGTAAGTTTGCGGTTGGCGCCGCAGCCTCTGCCCTGTTCTTCTTCGAAGGGCCGCATATGCTATAAATAATTCTTTACAGCGATCGTCACCAGACCCATGTCTCCGGAAAATTTCATCAAGACGGCGCGGGAGTTGATCCCAACAGCGCAAGGAAGGCCAAGGAGCACTAATCTCCAACGCGCCGTCAGTACGGCGTATTACGCCATGTTCCACTGCCTTTCGGGCTCCTGTGCGAATACGCTTATAGGCGGCTCCGGGGCAGGCCGGGGAACACCTGCCTGGATATTGACCTACCGGGCATCGAATCACGGAAACGCCAAAAAACGATGCCGGGACGCCAAGGGCCTCAGTCAATTTTCGAAGGGAATCCAGGAATTTGCCCAGGCTTTTGTCCACTTGCAAGAACGCCGAGTCCATGCGGATTACGCTCCGGACGCCGGATTTAGAAAATCGGAAGTGATGCAGAGCATTAACCAGGCAGAAAATGCGATCAGGAATTTCGAGGAGGAATCTCCTGCGGAACGACGCGCCTTCGCCGCATATATTTTGTTCAGGGGGCGCAGGGATTAGGCAAGAGGCCGGAGCACTTAAGGCTCTGGAAATAACGACAGCAGCCTTCGAAATTAGGCGAGCCTGGGGCAATACACCCATTCGTTGACCATGCGGGCGGGAATCAAGGGGGTTTCGCCGGAAGCGGGTGGCGGGGGCAGGGCAAGAGAGAATTGGGAGCCTTCGTTCATGGCGGCTATGATTGCAGTTGCTGCGATTATCCGAATTGTACGCAACCGAATGCACCTCGACCATGAAACGAACTGGTCGCAAACAGCGGTGAGAGAAACCTTTAAAGAATCGAAGTTCCGTCCCCTTTGTTCAATAGTTTCACAGCATAATCACAAATAAAGGCCACAATATCACAGAAAAAACACCAAAACGCCCTCAACAATATTTGATAAGTTCATAATTTGCTAATGACAAGCGACTCTTGGAAGTAGCATCAGAGAAAGAATGTCCGTATAGAGAATAATGTCCACCACGGATATCAAAAAAATCTACAGCCTTGCCTTCGGTAAAGACCTTGCCCGCGGTAAAGATATCTCTCCAGATAAATGGCAACTGCAATTTGCGACAGACGCTTGGCCCAAGGTTCTGATCGCACCGACAGGGTCAGGTAAGACGGCTGGGGTCACGCTCGGTTGGGCAGCCCATCGGATGCGTGCCCCGGCAAAGACACCCCGGCGGCTTGTTTGGTGCCTGCCGATGCGGACACTCGTGGAACAGACATCGGAAGTGGTCAAGAAGTGGTTCGACAGGTTGCATAGCGACATGGACGTGTCGGAAGAGATGCTCCCCAAACCCGAAGATGTTCATATCCTCATGGGCGGCGTCGAGGCAAGCGACTGGCTTGCGAAACCGGAGCGTCCAGCGGTGCTCGTCGGTACGCAGGATATGCTACTCAGCCGGGCGCTCATGCGTGGTTATGCTACCTCGCGGGCGAAGTGGCCTATGGAGTTCGCATTGTTGCACGATGATGCCCAGTGGGTCTTTGATGAAGTTCAACTCATGGGAGCAGGCCGCGCCACTTCGACACAACTTGAGGCCTTTCGCCAATGTGAGGCTGAGCGCGCTGCGAAAGTGAACCGCGCGAACGGTCTACCCGCTCGAAGCCTCTGGGTCTCGGCCACACTCGAACCAGCATGGCTCAAGACCGTGGATCATGCCACGCCGCCGCCAGAGGCAGTGTTACGGGTCGCCCCAAGTACTGAGACCGACGGACGACTGGCGCGTCTGGCCAAGGCCAAGAAGACACTGCGTCGTACCGACATTGCGCCGGCATCCCAGAAAGCCGACGATATCAAGCGCTATGTCGCCGAGTTGGCGGATGCTATTCTAAATGCCCACCGTCCGGAGCACATGACTCTTGTGATTGTCAACCGAGTGGCGCGGGCGCAGGCTCTTCACGAGATGCTTAAAAAATCGCTCTCGGAATCGGATCGATCAATACCTGCCTTGGTGCTCATCCATTCACGTTTTCGCCGAGTTGACCGAGATCGGGAAATGAAAAAGATGGTCAGTGGCGACACGCGGGATATTATCGTTATCGCTACCCAAGCAGTTGAAGCAGGAGTCGATATTTCGGCGGCGGTCATGTTCACGGAGCTTGCACCCTGGGCATCCATGGTGCAACGATTCGGGCGCGCCAATCGATATGCAGAGTTCAACGACGGCGCCGATATTCGCTGGATTGACCTGCTCGACGAGGCGCATGACGACAAGGCCAAAATCGAATTGGCGCGACCTTACGAGGTTGAGAAGTTACAGGCGGCACGGGGGCGGCTTGCTTCGTTGTTCGATGCCGCCCCCGCGAATCTTCCTCCATCGGACGACATAGATCCCCCACGGCGGGTCATCCGCAGAAAAGACCTTGACGATCTCTTCGATACGGACCCGGATCTGACTGGCTTCGATGTGGACGTATCCCCGTACGTTCGTGATGCCGAAGACACTGATATTACAGTGTTCTGGCGCGATCTTTCCGAAAACATCGGGGAGTCGCTGCAACCTCATGCCGACGAGTTGTGCAGAGTACCGATCAGTCAGGCAAAGGAGTGGCTGAAGAAGGTACATAAGAAAAATCCGCATTCAATCTTTGTACGCGATCCGCAGTGGCGAAGCAACGCTGCACAGGTAGATCACATATTACCGGGTTGGAAGTCCTTCAGAGATAATCCGCGGCCCGGAATGACGCTTCTCGTTGATAAGCAGGCCGGCGGCTACAACGAACACATTGGCTTCACAGGCGATTCCAAACATGTTCCTATCCCGATTGACTCATCTATTGGATCTGGTACAAATCCGGCTTCCGCATCAAGCCCGGACGAAGAAGGACACGACGAAGATCCAAGAAGCACGGCTGGCTCGCCTGTACTCCTCCGCGACCATCTCGACCATGTCGCCGCAGAGGCCGAATCCCTGTGTAATGCTCTTGCCGTTGACTCCCAATCTCGCGCTGTTATCGTTCGCGCTGCGCGCTGGCATGATCTGGGCAAAGCTCACGAAGTATTCCAGGATACCATGCGCCGCGGCCTCGTTCAAACTGACGCGGCAGGCAACGGATTGCTCGCGAAGACGGAAAAGAAGAACCTTCGCCATTGCCGCCCTTATTTTCGTCACGAACTTGCATCCGCACTCGCGCTTCTAAACCACGAGCATTGGTCCAGAGATGCCGATCTTGCGGCCTATCTGATCGCCGCTCATCATGGAAAGGTCCGAATGAACCTCCGGGCGCTGCCGCGCGAGCGCGCACCGCAGGACGAGCAGGCAGGCGCACGCTTTGCTCGCGGAGTCTGGGAGGGTGATAAATTGCCGCCCTTTGATCTGGGAACGGACGAATATTGGCCGGGCCGATCCCTCACCCTTTCGATAATGGAACTCGGCTGGGACGAGGTGACCCGAGAAAGTTGGACGGAACGCACACGCGATTTGCTGGCGCGCTTCGGCCCCTTCCGGCTTGCATGGATGGAGACAGTTTTGAGGCTCGCCGACTGGAGGGCATCGGCGAAAGAGGAAGAGGGAGGTTATGACAATGCATGAAACGCTGGTACTCAACGGATGCGCCCCCACCCCGCTGGCATCGTATCTAAAGGCGCTTGGAACCCTGCGGCTGATCTCGTCTCCGGCCAACAACGTTACCGGCGAAGCAGTTGATACGAATGCACGCGGATGGTGGGAAGGCGAACGCTTCCATCTGAGAACGATGCTCTCTCGTGATGCAATCCTGGAATTCTTCCTTAACGAGTATGCGCCGAGCCCGATCATCGCGCCGTGGAATGGAGGAAGTGGTTTCTACCCCAATGATAACAAGGATGGCTTCAGTCCTTTGACCGCTGAAACGGTCGCAAAACGGTTCGAGACAATTTCGTCGGCCATACGAGATGCTTCCGGGATCATTGATTGTCTCAAGCTGAAAAAACGCCCAGAGGGAGATGCCAAAGTAGCTCTCGTGGCAACACTCAGAGCGGAACTTCCCGATGTTGCTCTCGCTTGGCTTGATGCAACGCTCGCTCTATCGGGACAAGGTCTTTCTTATCCGCAACTGCTTGGGACTGGCGGAAATGATGGTCGGCTCGACTTCACGAACAACTTCATGCGCCGTCTTGTCGCAGAGAAGAAGCCGCCGGGTCTGTTTAATGCATCGGATGGAACACCTTCTCAAAACGCAGAATCGCTTCTTCTGAGCGCACTTTTCGCCACGTCATCTCCGGGACTGAGTTCCGCGAGCGTAGGGCAATTTGCTCCTGGTGCGGCCGGAGGACCAAATGGAACTACCGGTTACGAAGCCGGAGGCGAAGTGAATCCTTGGGACTTCGTACTGATGCTTGAGGGAGCAGCGGCATTTGCAGGTGCGGCAAGTCGCCGTCACCAAGGCACCACAGGACCGGGAGCAAGCTTTCCGTTCACGGTACGAGCGGTTGGGGCAGGTTGGGGCGGAATTGAATCTGCCGACGAGAACGATGCGCGAGCAGAATTCTGGGCACCTCTGTGGACACGACCGGCGCGTTTTTACGAAATCGACAGCCTTCTCGGAGAAGGCCGAGCAGTCCTTAACGGACAAACCGCCCGGGATGGAATTGATTTTGCGAGGGCCGCCGCAAACCTGGGAGTCAGTCGAGGTTTTTCCGAGTTTCAGCGTTTCGGTTTCCTCATGCGTTCCGGGAAAGCATATCTTGCAACACCGATTGGACGATGCCAAGTCACTTCGTCGTCTGGCGCTCGACTCATTGCCGATCTGGATACCGGACGATGGCTCGAACGCACGAGACGAGTGGGGCGCAGAGATGGAGAGCCTGCGGCTGCCAGACAAAGAATCAAGCGACTCGAAGATGCGGTCTTTAACCTCTTGGCACCTACGCCAACCAGAGAGCAGGTGCAAACAACGCTCATCGCCCTTGGGCAATGTGTCGAATGGCTTGCAGTCAGTCCAGATGGCCGGCAGTCTGTAGGTTCGCCGCCACCCACGCTCTCTTCATCCTGGATTCGTCAGGCAGACGATGGCACTCCCGAGTTCCGAATCGCCGCTGCCCTTGCGAGCCTCGGGCTACCTTCGCCGGGATCTTCCAGTGAACTTGTGTCTGCATCGCAGCCAAGTGCTCCTGAAGCCAATATAGCGTTGGTCACTCACGACGAGTCTGTGGACAATGCATCCATAGATTCCATATCGTCCCGACTTCCAATGGCGGCCCATTTCGCACCGATCGACGAAGAACGCTTCTTCAAAGGAGCGAATCTAAGAAGAAACCGGACATGGGCCAGTGCTATCGCCCCAACCGTTGTCTGGGGGACCGGGAGCCTCGTCTCGAATATGATTGCAGTCCTGGAGCGGCGGATGATCGAAGCAACAATGCGCGGATTGCCCGACAAACCACTCGACGGCGCTGCCTGTGCACGGGCCGAAGATGTGGCGGCGTTCCTTGAAGGCAATTTCGACGACGCAAGATGCGCCGCGTTGCTTGCGGGCTTAGTCTGGGCTACGCCAGCATGGTTACTGAACCAACCGCCACGCGATGCAGGTCCTACCAAGGAATTACCATTTGCTTACGCCGCCTTGAAGCCGATATTTTCCACGAATGCCGCACTCCGGCGCATTGGAGCAATTGACGGTACCGGCCGCCTGTCACTGCCGCAAGGACTGCTCCCCCGGCTCCGCTCCGCTGGAGGCTCTCTTAATGGACAATCTACTGACGAAGCGGTCTGCCTCGCCTTCAACCGCGCCCGTGCATCGGGTCTCGTTTCACTGTTCGATCCTGTGCGCTTGCACGGGCGGCCATCCAGTCGTATCGGTGTAGGAGTACGGGCCGACCGTCTGGCAGCTTCGCTGCTGATCCCGATCGGAAAGCGCACTTTGAAGGAGTTACTTGCACGGGCCTACCCTAATAACGATACACATATACAGGAGACAAACGATGCCGCTTGATCTGAACCCTCTCAATGACCATCCGCGTCTGCTAATTGAAGCAGCACTGAAGCCTGTGCAAGGTGCTCGGTTCCAACCCACCGGGTTTCCCAATCTCGGCCATGCCGTCTACGAATCACCGGACGGAGAAGGACGGATCGTGCTTGTCGAAAGCGCACAGTCGATGGCGAATCGACTGGAGGCAGTTTGTTGGGATGAAAATGCCAATGATTGGGTCGAGCCTCTCAGGGGGCTCCCAGTCTTGAAGGTCGTGGATGACGAGGGTAATCCACTCACGAATTCGGTGCTTGAAGCCCACCGTATAAACTCGCCGTACATCCTTGAAGGCAAGGACACGTCGGTCCTGGACATACTGGAGCAACGTCTGGCGTCGATGGAGGTTGGTCGCGTCGATCTGCGAGAGCTTGCGAAGGTGCTACTGGAGTTCGACACCAACGCGCTCCTTCACGGAGTCTTCCTCGCAAAGGGGAAACTGGCGGGAGGCCGCCTGCGCCTTCCAAGATCCCTCTCGGCTTTTATTGAAGCTACGAACGCACGGGTGGCGGCAAGTGGCGGGGTAAAAAACGACAGTGTCAACCCCAGTGGCGATACGGCTAAAGGTTTCGGCAATGTCCCCTTCGCACGCGACGAGTGGGTCGCAGAGAAAATCACAGCCTATTTCAACCTTGACTTGCGTCAGATTCGAGCGTTCGGTTTGGGCGATGATGTCGAACGGTTACTCGTCACGATGGCGCTATTCAAGATTCGTCGTTTCCTCGCCGAGGGCCTTCGGCTGCGTACCGCCTGCGACCTTGATGTGGAAAAGATCACGGTCACGAATCCAAGCCATTTCGAACTGCCGAGCCTTAGTGACCTCACAGCCGAACTTCCCGCGCTGATCGAAGCCGTCGGATCAAAGGGACTCTTCGGGGAGACTCGTGAACTGACCGTCACGTATCGGAAGTAAACGAATGTTCGCTCTCACCTTCCGTTTCCCTGCCAGTCGTTACCACGCTACCCCGTGGGGGCGTAACGTCAATGAGGCAGATGTTGCATGGCCGCCGGAACCATGGCGCCTGTTGCGGACGCTTATCGCTGTATGGTGGCGCAAGGGTAATCGTGAGCGCTGGTCGGAAGACGATCTTGCGGACCTTATCGACACACTGGCCGAGACACCGCCTGTCTACCATCTGCCAGAAGGAGCGATTCATTCCCACACGCGCCACTACATGCCGCAAGGGAAGTTAGAGAAGGGCAAAGAGAAAACGACGCTGGTCTTTGATGCGTTCGTGCACTTGCCCAAGGATGCAAGTGTTGTCGTAGCCTGGCCCGATGTGACCCTGAATTCCGATTTGTTCGAGTTGGCAACCGATCTCGCAGCATCCATAGGCTATCTCGGTCGTGCTGAGAGCTGGACGGAGTGCCGGGCCATCGACCAATGGGATGGCGAGGTAAACTGTGGTGTAGCCAAATCCTCTGACACAGGAACACCAGTTCGCGTTCTGGCCCCGCTATCTCCCGCAAAGTATGCGACCGAACGAATGCGCTTAGACGAATCAGCATCCCGGCATCGAAGTCGAAAAAATGCCGACACGCTTCCTGCCCGACTGCTTGATGCTCTCATGCTGGACACTGCAGATTACCAAAAACAAGGATGGAGCCGCCCACCGGCAGCACAGGAAGTTCTCTATACATGCGCCACAGAAACCGTGCCTGCCGTAGTTCCGAAAATCTTTGTTCGCCGTCGCACTGCCCGGAACGAAAACATGCCGACCGTAGCCCGATTCCTGCTTGCTGGCCGCCCTCTTCCCCGCATTGAGGATTCTGTCAGAATCGGGGAGTTAATGCGCCTTGCAGCCCTCGCAAAATTCGGTTGGAGCAAAGATGAGGCGACGGGACGCTCAACCCCTAATGCACCATGGCAGATATCGGGGCGGGGTCCCGATGGCCGGCCTCTACGGGATCCTGTACACAATCATGCGTTCTGGCTGCCGGAAGATGCAGACTCCGACGGTTGGATCGATCATATCTCGGTCTACATTCCCAGTGGCATTAACGACGGCATTCGCGCACAGCTCGACAGAATCAACCGTCTTTGGCTCGCACCAAAGCAACGACCGGGCAGCGAAGGGGCGGCCTCCGGCGCCGTGAAGGAATGGCGGCTGGCACTCGAAGGCTTTGGCAACCCCAGGGACTTCACCGGAAGCGCACCTGTCTTCTCCGCATCGACTCACTGGAAAAGCGTAACTCCGTTTATGGCTGCCGGGCATTTGAAGACGTCTGGATACCGGGGCGAATGTATCAGGCTGCTGAAACGTCGCGGTTTCAATACAGAAAATGTAGAGGTGGAAGTTCTAAAGGAAATCAGCGTCGGTGGAACGCTACGGCGAGCGACGCACTTCCACAGGTTTCGGTCTCGTGGAGGCGAGAAACAACCCGATAGTCAAGGCGCTCTGCTGCACATCGCCTTCCCTGAGCCAATCACCGGGCCGCTCGCCATCGGGTTTGGCAGCCATTTTGGCCTGGGCTTATTCGTTGGCGTAAACGATATAAAATCATGAGGCGAGAGGTGCGCTCCAACCGCAACGATGGAATATAGCAAGACCATTTCTCCCCCGGGTTTTTTGCATTCATGGGCAACGCATGGCGAATACGAGGCCAAAATCAAGGAACCGCCAACGCAGGCATCCGTAACGCACAGCATGTAGAAGCAAGGCAGCACGACAAATCGTCCTTCTGGTCGCTCACTGCAAAAGGACCCCCATGCGGAGATTATCATGATCGGAACAAAAATATCGGAGCAGGACCTGGACAAGGTCAGGGACATCGTGGCCCGGGATCTGGCGAAACGCTTCAGCCCTGAAGAATTCACCTTCGATCCCATCATAGTCAAACCCGATCTCGACGAGGATGGAGACGAAATCCTCTGGATTCAGATTATTTTCGATGGCGATCAGAACAATCTCGATCCCAGCTGGACGGTGGGAATAGTCGGGCGAATTTACCCCGAATTGGAAGCGATTCCCGTAACGGCCTACCCGATGCCCACGTTTATCGAGAAATCCGAGTGGGAGGATCCGGCCTACGACATTCCCTGGTGGGAAGAAGAGGCGGAATAGGACGGCTGTGGCGGCCTCCCTCGTGTTTTTTCGCCGAATAGCCGAATATGTTATAAAAAATTATAGATAATCCCATAAAACCATAAAGATAGCAGGCCTAATGAATCCGGAAAACCTTATCAAAACGGCGCGGGACTTGATTCCAACCGGGCAGGGAAAGCCGAGAAGCACCAATCTCCAACGCGCCGTCAGTACGGCGTATTACGCCATGTTCCACTGCCTTGCAGGTTCCTGCGCGGATACGCTGATAGGAGGTCTTCATGCAGGTCGTGGAACGGATTCCTGGGTATTGACCTATCGGGCATTGAATCACCGTTCCACTAAAACGAGATGCCGGGATGAACAAAACCTCAGGCAATTTTCTGAATCCATCCGCAAATTTGCCGAAACGTTCGCTCGCATGCAAGGGTATCGCCACCGTGCAGATTACGCTCCGGACACCGGATTTCGAAAATCGGAAGCGATTCAGAGGATTACCGAAGCGGAAAATGCTATCAGGAATTTCGAGGAGGAATCGCCTGCGGAGCGCCGCGCCTTCGCCGCATATATTTTGTTCAAGGGGCGTGAGGATTAGGGGGTAAGTATGTGCGTCTGCAATTACGGCACAGGCTGGTGCACATGCGAGACAGTAGAGGATGCAAGGAGGCAGATCGGCTCCTACCTCTTTTACGAGAAGTGCCTCCGCTAGGGCCTTGACAACCGAACGTCCAACGGCGTATTCTACAACGACAGTCGCTCGCCAAAATGGCATAAATCGAAGTGATACTACACGTAATAACTCGCGAAAAAAACTGTCCAGATTTCTCGGATCATTTCTCTAATCATGAAAGAGGCGATATATTTAGCAGGCGATTTTTCCGGAATCCAGCGTTATGTGCTGGCGGTGAAGAGTGCGGGTAAGGCGCAGGCAAAGCGCCTGCGCGCCCGATCATTCCTGCTTGAACTCTTCGAACATGCCGCACTTTGGACGATAAAGGAAGATTTACAGATTGCTGACAATGATGTCCTCGTCCGTGGCGGGGGTGGTTTTCTGATCAGGATTCCGCTTGATACCGATACTGATCGCCTTGAGGAAATCCGTTCCGGCTTGCAACGCAAGTTGTGGGACGAATCCGGCGGAGAAGTCCAATTGTCACTGGGCTGGGCTAAGACGCCACTCGCCGCCCGTACTTGCCTGGAAGTTGAGAAGCGCCGGACAGGAGCCTTCAGGCTACGAAACGGTGACAGTTGGAACCTGGAAAATTGGAGCCAACCTTCTCTCGGCAAGCCGTGTGAAGTATGCCGCCAGGCTCCAGGACAGCAAAGTGTGCTGGATGAAAATGAGAAAGTTCTACATTGCAGGAACTGTCTGCAGGCTCGTAAACTCGGCGAAAAGCTGACTCGGTACGAATGGATGCGCCCGGGTGGCGACTCGGTGCAAGCGCTGGGCGTTGGCTTCAAACACGTAAACGATCAGGAACCAGGAGCTTTTCGCACGGGTCGCTGGATACCGCGTCAGGCCGATTCCGACAAACCGCTGACATTCCAGGAAATTGCAGAACGAGCCCGCGGCGATCATCGTTTGGCTGTGCTGAAGGCCGATGTGGACGACATGGGTTGCCGGGTTCGGGAAGTCGTCAGAGAAGACACCTCATATAATCGTCTGCGAGATTTCAGTTATGGTCTGCACGAATTCTTTGGCCACATCATACAGGAATCCCTGGAGGCATCATGGCCGCTGATCTATACGCTATACGCCGGTGGGGACGATTTGCTTCTGGTTGGCCCTTGGGATGTCGTACTGGATTTTGCGGGATCTCTGGCAAGAGAGTTTAAGGCGGGTCCAGCCAAGATGTATTCGCCGCTAACCCTAAGCGCCGGAATCGCTTTGACCCCCTATCGCGTACCGATCCGCCATGCAGTCGAGCGCGCAGAAAAACTCCTGGAGTTAGCCAAGAAACGCCCGGGCAAAAACCGGTGCGCCACCCTCGGAGCGGACTGGGAATGGAAACAACACGAATCTGTAACAGGCGATGGCAAGCGGATAGCGAACTGGATTGAGACCGGGGTAGTCTCTCGCTCGCTGCTGTATCGTTTGCTGTGTCTCGTCGAAGGCAATGACAACCTGCGCTCTGCCCACTGGACGTATCAAATCGAGCGCAACGGGCCCCAACACCACAATGGTTTTCGCCGCTGGGCAAACAATGCACTTAACAACTTGGAACACGACGAACAACGCATGAGCGAATTAGCAGCAAGTTTAGGGTACGCCTTGCTGGCAACACGACATAGAAAAGGGAAACGTGATGACTAACATGAAAGAAGCCATGAACAAGGCAGGATTCAAGGCAGAACGACAACAGTATCAAGCTCAAGGGGGTAACCGTAAAAGGCCACACGGGAAAGCACTGCCCAAATTCCCAAACTCGTATTTCGGGACTGATGACCAAGGGCAAAGCTACCTTCAACCCGACTTCGTTTCCAAGCAGAAAGTCGACCCCTTGGTCAAGGAACTTGCGCATCGCAAGTTAACCACGGGCCAGATACGCCGCTTTTTCAATCACTGTCGCGAAATCGAACGCCGATTGAAAATTAACGGAGAAAGCTGGCAGCAGGTATCGGCTCCATTCGAGGCGCTCTGTTACCACGCTCAAAACGCCTCTGCTGCCCGAAAAATTCCCCGGGAATTTCAAGAGTTTATCGACGATAACGTAAAAAGGGTGGTTGACTCAGAGAAACCTGAGAAGGCTTTTCTGGATGGTTTTCTACCCCATTTCGAAGCACTGGTCGGCTTTGGAGCCGCTTACATAAGAGAGGTTTCCTGACATGAAAAGAACCGCTATTTACACCATTAGCTTTACCGCTCATTGCGAAAGCGGACTTCATATCGGAGGTTCGCAGGACGAGCTAACCATTGGCGGATCCGACAATCCGGTGATCAAAAATCCGGAAACTCGTCAGCCTTACATACCCGGTTCCTCGCTGAAGGGCAAGATGCGAGGCGAACTGGAGAAGCAATTGGGTAGATTTGGCGGGCAGAATAAGGACCGCCCGTGTGGTTGTGCAAGAGACGAATGTCCTATTTGTCGGGTATTTGGAGCACACATGAACACCCGAAGCAAGCTCGGTCCTTCCCGCGTCATCGTCCGTGACGGCAGGCCCCTCACGGGCGTTCGCATCGAAAACAAGACGGAAAATGTCATAAACCGCCAAACTGGCGCAGCTCAACATCCGCGGTCGAACGAGCGGGTTGTCGAGGGTACGGAGTTCAGCATACAAATCGTTCTGCAAGTCTTCGATCTCGACAATTCCTTCTCATACACGGACACTAAGAGAAATACACATCAAGGTGGAGGAGCCCTTCAAGCCGTTGTCGCCGACGGCTTACGCTTGGTGCAGATGACAGGTCTGGGAGGCGGAACGAGCCGGGGTTCGGGCGCAGTGCGTTTTCACGATTTCAAATTGGACGGGGCCCCGTGGAAACATTGGTCCGCCTGAATTTAAAGCCTCTTGGGGCCTGGACTACGCCTTGGCAGGCGGATTCGCTTCTTGGCGCTATGGCGTGTGCATGGGTGCGTTCTCGGGGGCAAGGTGCGCTCCAGCGGGACTTTTTGGAGCCGTGGCTTGCCCACGAGCCGCTGTTTGTCATCTCCGATGCTTTCCCTGAAAATTCGCTACCCGCGCCGGCCAGTTTGCCGCTGTGGTGGAATTGGCCTCCAGAGAAACGCAAGGAAGTTAAAAAGCATCAGTGGATGACTATGGCCGACTTTTTCCGAGTCCAGAACGGCGAAAAGCCCCTCCTGGAAAAGCCAGGTATGGTTATCCATGATAGCGTACGGCTTCGCAATACTGTCTCCCGCGTTTCGAATACTACGGGCGCAGGCGGCGAGCTCTTTGAAGTGCCGTTTTCAAATCTTAGCAGATCCGATGGGTGCTTGACTATTTTTGCCCGAACGCAGCATGGTGGCATGCAAACCTTATTGGAGGCCCTGGAAATGCTGGGGCAAACCGGGTATGGAGCCGATGCTTCTGTGGGACACGGGGGCTTCGAATTGGCAGGCGATCCGGCTCCTTATCCTGAGCTGGATAATGTACCGGAGGCGGATGGATTCACATCTCTTTCAACGTTCCAACCCGCAGCCACGGATCCGGTTGAGGGTTTTTGGAGGCTCCTTGTCAAATACGGGAAGCTAACTCCGGAATTCCATGCCACGGCCGTATTCAAACGCCCGCAAGTTATGTTGGCGCCCGGGGCCTGCTTCCGCACAAAGCATCCTCCCAAACCTTTCTATGGCGCTCCGATTGGCTCAGAACGCTTGCTTGGCAAAAGTGCTTGTGAATCACTGGCCGCACGGGGCATCCATCCGGTGCAAGCGGCTTTCGCACTCGCCGTTCCCATGATATGGCGGAAGAGAAAAGACCAATGAACCTGCGTGGTATGATCGCCAGTGTTGGTGGAGCATCCGATCCGGTCAGGAAAGCACTGGATGAAGGAAGACCTTCTTATGTGCTATTTGTCGTTTCCAGTGCTTCAAAGTCTCAGGTGGAAGAGAAAATATTGCCCGGGCTGGATTACGTTCCTCAATACGGGTATTCAGAAATCTCCGATTACCAGGATATCGGGATATGCTATCAGGAGATTCGAACCGATATAGCAAGATGGCTTGGAGAACGCGGGTTATGCCCCGACGAGGTATATGTTGATATTACCGGTGGCACGAAGGCCATGTCAGCTGCACTTATGCTTGCCACTGTTGAGCGATTCAAAAATTTTACTTACATAGGCGGATATAGCCGTGATGCCAATGATCTTGGCACAGTCATTCCCGGATCCGAACACGTTATCAGACGCCAAAATCCGTGGATTACGTACGCCGTACGAGAACTTGAACGTGCGAACGAATTATTGAAGGATTTCTATGCCGCGTCTGCCACCGAGATTCTCGAAAATGCTTCGCAAAAGTGTGGCGATTCTCAGCGTGCATATTTGGAGTCGTTTGCCGGACTCGCCAAGGCTTTTGAAATGGCCGACAGGTTCGACTTTGAGGGGGGCCACCGTGAATTTAGGCGTTGGCACCAAAAACTGGAATTGGCTCTCGACTATCGACTTTATCAAAGGCTGATAGCTTTGCACAAACATTGGGAAATTGTCAAGGATCAGGTAAAAAACAATGATCGGACTGCAGGGCGAGAAACTCTGCTTGAACTTCTTGCTAACGCTCAGCGGCGAGCGAAACAAGCCCGTTATGACGACGCTGTCGGCAGGCTTTATCGAGCGGTCGAGTTATATGGCCAGCAACTCGTACAACAGGCATTCGGAGCCAATTTGGGGAAAATATCAATAGAAGATTTACCTACCGACGCTCATGAAGAGGTTATGGAAGAACTTGGCCAGCCTTCTGATAAACCATATAAGCTTGGTGTCCAAAATCTGTTTTGGATCTTGAAATTCAGTGAAAATTGTATCCTTTGTGAAAAATCTCAAATATATGACGGTATTAAAAATCATTTGCAGCGACGAAACAATTCGCTGTTAGCTCATGGCTTACAACCTGTAAAAGAAGAAATTTATACATCTTTTTGGGGAAAAATTCTTTTAGCTCTGAATATTGATGATTCTGAAATTCCGCGTTGGCCAGAAGTAATCTTTAAACTACCGCATAAATAACATTGATTTTTAGATTTTGTTTTTACCCAAACAGAGGTGGTTCGAGTTGATTGGATAGTTCACGATACATTTGACAGACTAAGGCTTAAGTGGCCCAATACATCCACTCCTGCACCATGACGATATAACTTGCACCCGCAAGAGAACAAAATTATTCCCCAAACGGCTCCGGCAAGCCCTCAACAATCTCGACGGTTTTGACGCTGAGATGCACGATCCGCCGGATTGCCGCGATCAGGTCGCGCGGATCGTCGAACCATGCGTTGGGGTCGTTCACGATACCGCTTCTCTTGTCGGTTTTGACCCTGTACCGGTCGATGAACCATTCCAACGGCGTGCGCCCGTTGACCACGTATTCATGGGCTTCAGGCGGAATGCCGGCGAGACGGACATGCTCGTTGACGATGAGCACGGTTCGTTCTTCTTTGTCTGCAAAGTGCATGGTACGCCTGCCGAGGCGGAAATGATGCGATTGCAGGTCGCCCGATGAGGTGGCAATCATCTCCAGAGGATATTCTTCGCACGTCTCGTAGCCGAGATGCAAGATCGCAAGGTCTCGACCAGCCTCCGCAAAGGCATGGAATTCGGGCGCCATCGGGATTCTCGGTAACGCCTTGGACAGATCATTTGCAAAGCGCTTGCGGTAAGCGGGGGCGTGCAGTACGCCATACACATAGTCGAAGATATCATCCTTCGTGATTGCCTCGTCCGTGTAGTGAACACGGAAGGCTTTCAAGGCAGCATCTGTGATATTGTCGACGCGCTCTAGTCTAGTCTGGTGGGAAAAAAGGTCGGCATCGTCAAAGATACCCCCGCGGGGCGGGATAGACCCAGCGGGGGAAGCACTGGCCGAACTCAAGGAAATGGAGGTCGGGCATGCAGTTGGCGACGAGGACCGAGAACGGCTTGTTAGCGCCGACTCCGGGAACACAGATGACGCAATTATCCGCTCGTACCGGTAGCGCGAGAAGCACTGGCCGTTGAACATGAACTGAATGTCCGGCATCGTGTCGACCATGAGCGCGGAGAACTCTTTCGTCGCGCCCATCCCCGGTACGCATATAACCTGGTTGGTTGGTTGGTTGGTTGGTTGGTTGGTTGGTTGGTTGGTTGGTTGGTTGGTTGGTTGGTTGGTTGGTTGGTTGGTTGGTTGG
>JANQSQ010000621.1 GCA_028283985.1 Rhodothermales bacterium
ATAATGTAGCCGTCGGCCGATGGGCGGTCCGATGGATGGGTTCTCCTGTGAATACTGTAAATACGGGCTTCCGTTAAAGGATACTCTGATCAAGTCCGCGAAGTTCAGAATATCCTTTAATAGGCCCTGGCGAAAACAACGCGGCGCTCCGACGGCTTGCCGGTCAGCATATCCTTGCCCGCTTCCTTTTCTCCATTCATTGGAATACAACGAATGGTCGCTTTCGTTTCCTGTTTGATGCGGGCCTCGGTCTCCGGCGTACCGTCCCAGTGGGCCAGCACGAACCCGCCATGCCGGTCCAGGGTATCCTTGAACGCGTCGTAGTCGTCGACGCGCCGGGTGGAGGCTTCGCGCATTTCCAGCGCCCGGTCGAACAAGTGCTGCTGAATATCTTCGAGCACGGCCCCGATCCGGTCCGGGAGCCCCTCCTGCGAAACAATTTCTTTCCCGGGCTGGTCGCGGCGCGCCATTTCGCCCTTGTTATTCCTGACGTCGCGGGGACCGATGGCGAGGCGGACCGGCACCCCCTGCACTTCGTATTCGTTGAATTTCCAGCCGGGGCGGTGCGTCTCGCGGGCATCCACCTTGACGCGAATGTTCGCGACGCGCAGCGCTGCCTGGATGCGGTCGGCCGCTTCGAGCACGGCGGTCCGCTCTTCGTCTTTCCGGAAAATGGGTACGATCACGACCTGCACGGGAGCGAGACGGGGCGGCAGGACCAATCCCCGGTCATCCGAATGCGTCATGATGAGCGCCCCGATCAGCCGGGTCGAGACCCCCCAGGAAGTAGCCCACACATATTCGAGCCGGTTTTCGCGGTTCTGGAACTGGCAGTCGAACGCTTTGGCGAAGTTCTGGCCGAGGAAATGACTGGTGCCGGCCTGCAGGGCCTTCCCGTCCTGCATCATGGCCTCGATACAGTACGTGTCCACCGCGCCCGCAAAACGTTCGCTGGCCGTTTTTACGCCCCGGATCACCGGCATGGCCATCCATTCCTCGGCGAACGTGGCGTATACTTCCAGCATGCGCCGCGTTTCCTCGATGGCTTCCTCCTTCGTTTCGTGGGCCGTGTGCCCTTCCTGCCATAGAAATTCCATCGTGCGCAGAAACAGCCTCGTGCGCATTTCCCAGCGCACGACGTTGGCCCACTGATTGACGAGAATGGGCAGGTCGCGCCAGGATTGGATCCAGTTCCGGTAGGCGTCCCAGATGATCGTTTCGCTGGTGGGGCGGACGATCAGATTCTCCTCCAGCTTGGAATCGGGATCAGGCAACAGCCCATCCCCGAACGGGTCTTCCATGAGGCGCGAGTGGGTGACCACGGCGCACTCCTTGGCGAACCCCTCTACATGTTCGGCCTCCCGCGCCAGAAAGGATTGGGGAATGAACAAGGGGAAATAGGCATTCTCGTGCCCCGTCTCCCGGAACATGTCATCGAGCGCCCGCTGCATGTTCTCCCACAGCGCACAGCCGTTCGGACGAATGACCATGCACCCGCGCACCGCCGAGTAATCGGCCAGCTTCGCATGCTGCACAATGTCCAGATACCATTGCGCATAATCTTTCTCGCGGCTTGTGATTACATCGGCCATAATATTGCACAGTGGGTGTCGTTTACTAAATACACTACAGGAGGAATGCGGCGGAAAAACGGAGGCGGCCCGGAACGGATTCCGACGATATCACAGGAGGAAAGACCAGATATTTCGTGCAGTATCCGGGAATGGCCCGATGTTTGCGTTATTCCGGGACGAAGCCATTAGAGCCGGACGGACGTCGTTCTTCCTTCGAGGAAAGCAATAAGTTCCGTGGTTTTCTTGCAACTAAACCGGTTCTTATGCATCATAACCTGTATACACTGTAACGGAACCACTGTCGCCAAGTTTTCACCAAACCGGGTGTCATCATGGAACAATCGACATTACACGAGCGGGGAGCCTCTCCCCTCGCCTTGCGCGCGGCGCCCTTCGCCGCCGGACTGCTTGTGGTGCTGCTGGCCGGTTGTTACACCCATTTGGGCACCGTACAGTACGAACGGATTCCGGATTACGTCGAGGTGGTGCAAAGCGCCGAGGACACCGTCGTAACGGAACACTACTACAACGACCAGTATTTCTACAGCGGGCCCTACAGTTACCGCCGCTACTTCCACCGGTTCGATTACGGGTGGAGCCCACGGTACTACCGGGACCCGTACTGGTCCTATGGCTCGTTTTTCGGGTCTTCGTGGTACGATCCCTGGGGGTATGATCACTGGGGATACGATCCTTGGGGGTACAGTCCCTGGGGATATGGATACAGCAGCTTTTACGCGGGCATTTCCCTCGGCCCGGGTTGGGGCTGGGGCGGGTACCCCTATTACTACAGCCCCTACCGTTACCGTGGATATTACCCGGGCTATGCGCACACCTGGAATCCCTATTACGGCGGGTGGCGGTACGATTACCCGGGAGCGATTCGCTCGAGAGGCGGACAATGGGGCCCGCGTGGCGCCTCGATGGGGCGGAATGCAGGAGCCCGCGGCGGATATACAGGCGACTTCGGGGGCAGCGGGATTCGTGAGGTAGGTACCGCAGGAAGCGTTTCCGCCGGAAAGACGCGCGGCGCCTCGACGGTTTCCGGAGAGCGTTCGGCGCGTTCCGGAAGATCGTCGACCGTACAGGGAAATCGATCGGGAACGGGCAGATCGACTGGAACTACTGCCCGCGATACGCGACGGGCAACCACCACGCGCAGCACTGGGCGTACCGTGGGCTCGACACCCTCTTCGCGCGGCAGCAGCGGGTCAAGTGGGCGCACTGTTCGTTCGACGCCCTCCTCGCGCAGTAGCAGCGGATCGAGTGGACGTACCGTACGTTCGTCGCCCTCCTCGCGCAGTAGTAGCGGGTCCAGCGGGCGTACTGTTCGTTCGACGCCCTCCTCGCGCAGCAGCAGCGGATCGAGCGGGCGTACCGTACGTTCGTCTCCGTCGTCCCGGTCTTCGTCGTCTTCCGGTAGCCGTAGCCGGGGCGCCGTTCGTTCGACGCCCTCCTCGCGAGGCAGCAGTGGATCGAGCGGACGCACCGTCCGTTCGGCGCCCTCGTCGCGCAGCAGCGGATCCAGCGGACGCACCGTCCGTTCGTCCCCGCCGCCCCGGTCTTCGTCGGGCAGCAGCGGGCGGTCTTCGGGCCGGTCCTCGTCCTCTTCGGGTCGTCCCCGCAGTCGATGAACGCACGGCGGCGGCCCGTGTAGCCACGGCGTTGCGACACCTACCTGGGAAAGTGTTGTCAGGATCGGGCTTTCCGTACGATCCCTAACCCTTCCTTTACCCATGCGAACCGCCGGATAGGCTTCCGGCCTGTTCAGAACTCAGAAAACCAGACAGATACTCCCATGAAAAGGCGCTTCTTACCGGTGTTTGCCCTTGCCTTGTTCGCGGTGTCTTCCACGTACGCCCAGACTCCCGGCGACGCCTATATCTTCGCTGCACGTTCCCCTGAGACCGGTCCGCGCATGATGGGGATGGCGGGCGTAGGCATCGCCGGCGTAGCGGACTACGGCGCATTGCGTACGAATCCGGCCGGCCTGGGCTATTTCAGCAACTCGGAGATCGGCGGTTCCCTGCATACCTTGTCGGCTACGGAGGACGCACAATATTTTACCGGCATCCGTACATCGTCCGCCGCGGAAGCCGATGTGCGCGCTACCCGCCTCAGCAACCTGGCCTACATACAGAAGCTTCCGACCTCGCAAGGATCGTTCGTGCTCGGCCTCGCATTCAATCAGGTCAACACGTTTGACCGCAATCTCGCCTTCGGAGGCACGAACGCCACCAATTCCATCAGCACATCGTTCCTGCCCGATCCGAACGAGTTTACGGTGGAAGAGGACGGCGATGGATATTCCCCGAACTTTTACAGCGATATTCCCCAACTGGCTTATGACGGGGGTGCGATCGAATTTTTGTTCGAAAACATAGGAACGAACGACGGGCTTTTCTACGAGGCGGTTATCCCCGGCACCCGGATTGATCAACTGGGGGACGTGCTTGAAAAGGGGCGGGTAAACGAACTGAACCTCGGCGGTGCGTGGGAAGCGAGCCAGGATGTAATGATCGGCATTTCGGCCAACTTTGCCTTTGGTTCGTACAACTTCGAAAACATTTACGAGGAAGCGGACGCCTACGGTGAAAACACTCCGGAAGACTATGAAGTGGTCCTTTCCGACGGCTCGCTGTTCGGGTTTAACAGATTGCTGTACGAAGAAGGGTTCGAGGCAGACCTGAGCGGGTTCAACGTGCGCGGCGGAGTATCGACGACGACGCTTGCGAGCGGGTTGCGCGTGGGCGTGCTGCTGGAGACCCCTACGTTCTACGAAATCAGGGAAAATCTCTACCGGGAACTTACCACCTGGTTCGACGAGGGAGGCTCACTGGACGCGACAACCAACAAGGAATACGAATACGAATTGCGCACCCCCTGGCGCATCGGGGGCGGCGCATCCTGGGAAATCGGGGGGTTTCTTCTGGCCGGGGACCTGGAATATGTAGACTGGTCCCAGATGGAGTTTGACGGGGATGCGGCGGACGGCGACCTCTTCAGGGATTTGAACAAGAAGGTCCGGGACACCATGGATCCGGTCTGGAATATGCGTTTTGGCGCTGCGTATGAATTCGGAGACTTCACGGTGCGGGGAGGCGTGGCCACCTATCCTGATCCATTCGACCGGAACGTGTCGAGGGGCGGCGGCGAAGCCGACCGCGACCGGCGTTTCGTCTCCGCCGGCGTGTCGTACCGCTTCGCGCCCAATTTTTATGTCGATGCGGGATGGACGCGCATGAAATTCAACGACGAATACACCCCATACTTTCATAATGTCAGCGATCCGCCTCTCGTCGAGGAAAGCGTCACGCAGCACCGGTTTCTGCTGGGCGTGCGCATAGGGTTCTGAGGCATTTCACGGAACGGATTCGCAGGGTTTGTGAGCAGGTTTTTAGGTAGATTACGTACGTGATAACGTACTGGAGAAACCCTTGCGGGACGCATTGATAATTCGTCGCATCCAGGCCCTGAACTACCGTTGCCTGCGTCATGTGGATGTGGCGCTAGATCCCTTTCATGTGCTGGTTGGCCCAAACGCCAGCGGGAAGAGTACGTTATTCGATGTAGTCACCTTCCTCGGCGACATGGTGCGGGATGGCCTCGAAGCAGCTGTTGCAAAACGCACCGACAATTTTCAGGATCTTGTTTGGGAAAGACCCCAAGACAGCCTTGGTTTCGAACTCGCATTGGAGTTCGATATTTCCGATTCCATGAAGCAAAGGCTTCCCGCCGACAAAGATTATGAAGTGTTTCGTTACGAAGTAGCCATAAAGGAAAAAGCGGATGGCGTCGTTATCGACGCAGAAAGAGGGATGCTTATGAAGCATCATAACGTGGAAAAAGCGCAACTATCCATTTTTCCTTGCCCATTGGATCCGATTGACACCATCATGCTGGGTGGTGGACGCCATGGCACCAGAACCATACTCAGCAAATCCCCCGAGGGTAAGGATAATTTCAATATCGAAATTTCGCCTTCTGCAGGAAAAGGCTGGGCCACCAGTATTTCCTTCGGTCCATACCGTTCAGCACTTGGCAGTTTGCCCGAGTCCCCTGACGTGTTCCCCGTCGCCACCGGCGTCAAACGCATGCTGGCAACGCAGGTAAAACTTCTGGCTCTGGACAGTGTGAAGATGCGCGAGGCCAGCCCTCCCGCACTGCGTCGCAACGGCTTCTCCAGCGATGGCGCCAATCTTCCATGGACGATTGCGAGTTTAAAGCAGGATAATCATGAAAATTACCGGCAGTGGCTGGAGCATATTCGCACCACCTTGAAAGACATCAAGGAAATTCAAGTCAAGGAGCGCCCGGATGACCGGCATGCTTACCTTGAAGTTGAATATGACACGGACATTCGTGTACCATCATGGGCGGTTTCAGACGGCACGCTCCGGTTTCTGGCGCTTACGCTCATTCCATATCTTGCCGGCGAGGGATATCTCTACCTGTTGGAAGAACCAGAAAACGGTATTCACCCGCTCGCTATCGAGGCAGTGTACGATTCACTGGCGTCGGCCTATGACTCGCAGGTATTGGTAGCCACGCATTCATCCGCTTTCTTGCGCATGGCTCGACTGGAAGAGGCCCTCTGTTTCGCCAAAGACGTAAACGGCGCCACAGATATCGTGCGTGGCGTGGATCATCCGCGTTTGCGGGATTGGCAAGATACCGTGGATATGAACCTGTTGTTCGCTAAGGGAATTATCGGATGAATGGTTACGCGAAAGACATCTTTGCTCTGGTTGCAGACAAAGATATGGAGCAGGCTTTCGAGGGTTTATTGGCTCAACATGAAGAATTACGTATTCGACGGATACGGTACGACATTGAGGTGCACCCAAACCACGATCCGGGATGTCGAAAGGATCCTGTCGGGATGTTACGACCCTACATTACAGGCTACAGGTATGCCTTGGTAGTTTTTGACCACCATGGTTGTGGCCAAGAATCCTTGCGTAGACAGCAAATACAGCAAAATGTCGAGAAGGACCTTGGACGTAACGGCTGGGACAACCGTTGCAAGGTTATCGTGATTGAACCGGAACTCGAAAACTGGGTATGGGCGCCGTCCGAAAACGTATCTGAAATTCTTGGATGGGGTAGTGATTTTCACGCACTCAAGCAATGGTTGCAGACTCGCGGACTTTGGTCGGATAGTGACCCCAAACCTTCCGATCCGAAGCGCGCGATGCAAGAAGCGCTAAGGCACAAAAGGGTAAGGCGTTCTTCCACTCTTTTCAAGCGGATAGCGGATATCTCGCAACCGCAAGATTGCCAGGACCCGGCCTTCGTCGAATTCAGAAGAACCTTGCAGAGCTGGTTCCCCGCAGACAACCGGATTCGGAACTAAATCTACGATAGTTGTCTGGTTTCCGGGTCGGCTGCCATCTTTCTCACGGACAAGTTTACCCCTCCCCTTCCACCTGTTCGGCGCGGCGCTGGCGCATGAGCGCATGGTAGCGGCGAGCGGCCCGGAGGTGCTCCGTAAGAGTTCTGCTGAAGTGATGGGCGCCGTCGCCGGTCGCCACGAAGTAGAGAAAATCATGGCGAGCAGGGGCCACGGCGGCCCGCAGAGAGGAAGCAGACGGATTGTTGAGCGGCGCCGGCGGCAACCCCCCGTGCAGATACGTATTGAAAGGGTGCGGAATGCGGTAATCGCTGTAGAGCAGGCGCCGCTTGCTTCCCTCCTGCTGCAGGATGATGTACTGTATGGTGGGGTCGGCGTCAAGTTTCATGCCGATGCGCAACCGATTGTGGTAGACCCCTGCTATCATGGGTTTTTCCTCGGCTTGCAGGGCTTCCCATTCGATAATGCTGGCCAGGGTCGCCACATCCCGCTTCGACAGGCCGAGACTGTCCGCTCCGGCCCGCAGTTCACGCTCGAAGAACGCATCGAACGTTTCCGTGATGGTGCGAACCGCACGTTCCGCACTGGAAAGCCAGTAGAAATGGTACGTTTCCGGGAACATGTAGCCGAAGAGACCGGCGGTGTCGGTGCGGAACGCGGCGGCGAGTTGCGTATCGGCAAGGGCGGCGGAAAAATCTTCCGGGGAAAAGAACATGTTGCGGGCTGCGACCGCGGCGGCCACCTCGGGGCGCGCGCCAGGAGGTATCGTCAGGCGGACCGGCTCCTGCAGTCCGCGCCGCAGCACGCTCAGCATATCATGGTTGGAAACCCTGGCAGGGAAGGCGTAATGGCCTGCCTTGATCTGGTCTCCCCAGCCCGTAGCGCGCGCCATGAGGCGAAACGTGCCGGCTCGCCGGAGAATGCCGTTCGCGTGCAGCGAATCGACGACGGCTTCGAATTCGGAGCCGGGCGGAATGCGGACCGTGCGGCTCCCCTCGAAATCGGGGGTGTTGGGTCGGACCGCAATCCATGTCGCCGCTCCCAGCAGCGCCATACTCCCGGCCGTCAGGACAAGAACGATCTGCGCAATGAGGACCTTGCGGCGCATAAAGAGAATCAGTCTTGTCCACGTATGTTCTGTACCCTGAAGGATACGCTGATTACGTCCGCAAAGCTCAGAGTACCCTACACATCTCCCTCCCGGGGGCGGAGCAGCAGTTCTTCCACCACGGTGCGATCGCTCAGACGCCAGACATCGAGCATCGCCTGCGCAATGTCTTCGGGGGGCATGAGACGTTCTTCAGGTACGTCGCTTCCATACCAGCTGGGCGTCCAGGTGGCGCCCGGCAAGACCGCCGTTACGCGCAGACCGTGCGCCCGCGTCTCTTCCCGCATGGCGCGCGCCAATCCAAGCACCCCGTGTTTGGCTGCGCAATAAGCGACCGCGCCGGGATAGGCCCTCAAGGAGGCCACGGAGCATACGTAGAAGAGATGGCCGCTGCCCCGCTCCAGCATCTCCCGGAGAAAAACCCGGGTGACCATAAATGCGCTCGTCAGATTCACCGCCACCTGACGGTTAAAGGTCTCGACCGTCATATCGACCACGGCGCCCGTTTCGAAAAGCCCTGCATTATTCAGGACCACGTCCGGCGTGCCGAATGCGGCATGTACAGAGGCCGCCATCTCCTCGACAGCCGCCTCGTCCGTCACATCGCACGGGAAAGCCCGGGCTTCCGCGCCGTGGGCGCGAGACAGACCGCAGGTTTCCTCCAGGCGCTCTTCGTTGCGCGCCACAAGCTCAAGGCGGGGAGCGGTCATCGCCGCAAAACTCCCAGCCA
>JANQSQ010000626.1 GCA_028283985.1 Rhodothermales bacterium
GGCGTTCCTGTCGCCACCGTAGCGATTGGCGGAGCAGGAAATGCAGGGCTATTGGCGGCGCAGATTATCGGCGCCTCCGATACCGATGTGCTCGACAGAGTTGCTGATTACAAGGCGAAGATGGTGCGTCAGGTCGAGGAAATGGATACCTCCGTCCCTGATGCACTGGAAGACATTCTCAAGGGGAAGAGCTGAGCTCGCCTGTTCTTTTCACCCCTGACCAGGACTTGCCCGATTCGTTTCTTTCCAGCCTTTCAGGGCAACACCGGACCCCGGCTTATTCAAGAAAAAGGTCTATCGTACGCTCGACGCTTTTCCCGCTCACGAGATCACGTACACGCAGCGTGAGGGTATATAGTCCGGGCGCCTGATTGGCGGCGTCAAGGATAAGGTAGTTTGTCTCGTCGGGCAATGATCCTGAGCCGGGTACGCTCACCGATACGCCGCCACCTGTCCCGAAAATATTTCTTACGACCCGGGCTATGCCCCTTGCGTTGTTTCTGGGTGTAAGCCGGGCCTCCATTTCGTACTGCGTCTCCCCATCCTCCGTACGCGTAAGCCGGTATATCTCGAAAAAAAGATAAATGGGCTGCCTGTGCGAGAACACATTCCACGGGGCGGAGATAATGGCAAATTCTCCCCGGTGTACGGTGGCGCTTTCTACATTATCAGGATCGGCGTCTTCAATGCTGTAGGCCAGCATCAGATCGCTGACCTGGAGTTCGTCTTCTGTAAAATCAGGCACCTCAATGGCCCTGCGCTGCACGGCGATGGCGCCTCCACTGACCGTTTCAAACTCCATGGACACCTCATGCTGCCCTGGAGGCGCCGTCATAACCTGTCCTCCCACCCAGATATGCGCCTCGTCGAAGGAACGAATGCGGTCCCCTCTGAGCCCGTATATCGTTTGCCGCCTTTCGACCAGGATGTCGCGGCGTTCGCTGACAAGGAATGCGCCGATGCGGGCAGCTATGTCTATGGTTTCCTGGTGAATCCCGTCCTCGGAAATCGGAATGCCGTACGATACATAGACATCCGCATCCTCCCCACTCCCTTTGAATGCGCTCGCCACAAACGGGATATCCACCCGCCGCCCCGGCGCTTCATATTCGTATAGCTCCGGAGTCTGTGCAATCGTTTCTTTCGCGATGATGGAGTAATCGTTCAGCCAGGCCGGAACTCCGGCAGACATATCGGAAGCAGGGGGAGAATACAGCCGGTACTCTCCGTTACGAAACGGGTCCTCGAATACGAACCGGAAATCGCCATAGTCCCATATATTGAAGGTATTGGTTTCCGCCAGCATGTCGAAATCCCCGCCGAGGTGGAACGTGCGTGGGTTAAAGCCCATGTCGGTCGCTCTGAATTGCTCCCTGGATCCGGACCTGGGCTCCATTCGGGATGTGGGCGCATCTCCAAGATTCTTCACTCCGGACGTACTGCCTGGAACAATAACGACATCCCGCTCGGGCGGCCCGTACCGCACCAGGATATGCCCCCGTTCCGTATCCCAGCCCCGCAGTTCGAGTCCTTCGCTGGCGTACAGCAGATCAGCGTACACAAGCCGGGCATAGTGCTCGATCTTTCGTTCGTTCCACGGAGTGAGATAGCGAGGGTCCTTGCTTGCCCAGAATCTCGAGGCATAGGTAACGGGATCCTCCTCGTAGCGCTCTTCTTCCTCAGGTAAAAGCAGTAAAGAGAGGGTCTCGAAGACGATTTTTTCCTCGTTGTCCATATACTGAAAAGCCATCTCGAACGCACTGGCGGCCCCTTGGGGATCGCCTCCGTACGCCTGCGCCAGTCCCAGATACAGCCATGTAGAAGGATCTTCCGGGAAAGACGCATACATATTTTCAAGCATCTCCCGAGCGGCGTCGTATTCCCCCTTCAGGGAGTAGATCTTCATGAGTTGACGATACACAGAGTGCCTGAGGGGGTCAGACGCGAGAGCATCCTCCAGGTGTGCAACCGCGCGTTCGTACGCATCCTGCGCTCGTCCCGAGAACTCCAGAAAAGGCACTCCCTGCTCCTCAAGTTTTTCTATATCGAAGCGATCCGCGAGGAACACGTTGTTGGGATCGAAAGCGAAAGCGGGACTTGCCTGCTGAGGAGAATCCCCCGTATCGTTGGAAGATTCGTCTTGTTCCAGATCCTCCTGCAGAGGAGCTCCCTGAAAAGACGGCGGATCGCCCAGCGCCATAGCCGAGCTTCCGCGATACAAACTTCCGCTGAAGGCCATCGTCGGAAACATCATAGCATTGCGATACCGCCAGAAGTCGCGGATGAAGAGCGTTCCCAGTTCCTCGTGCGCGAACGCATTGGTCGAATCGATAGCGAGAATCTTTTTTGAGAGTGCAATTCGCCGCTGTTCGCGGATACGCTCTTGCAGAACAGTCCGGGGTTTCTTGCGCAATTGCAATAATTTGGCGACCAGATAATCGGGGTTCTCCGGTTCGATCCGGATAGCCTCGTCCAGCGCATTCTCAGCCTTGTCCGGATCGGATAAGGGGGTCTCGGTATACAGGCGGGCCAGCAGGTAATGTGCTTCCGCACGATCCGGAGCCGACTCCGTGATATTCAGCAGAACCTGCTCGGCTTTTTCGTACGATCCTTCCTGAAAGGCCGAGACTCCTTCCTCCATGTCGTGATCCGCCGATTGGGCGTACCCGGCATGCGACAGGAAAAGAAAGCCGAGAAGAAAAATGATGTGGCGCGTGCGCATTACAAGCAGAAGCGATGTACGTACTCGCAGCGGTCAGCGTACCCGCATATGCGGTTAAGGACACTCTGATCAAAACCACTTCGCTCAGCACTTTACTTTCATGCGCAAAGAGCGTCATGATAAATCAGCAGAAAACACTGCGGATTCGGTGCGTCGCACACATGAAGCGCCCTTCGGGAGGCTGCGAGGGACACGCTGACCGCGTCATTCCTCATTGTGTGGGGCCTGCCACACTGCTTCGTCATTCCTTGCCAGCCCACCCCTCTCAGCCTCTGAGCTTTGCGGACTTAATCAGAGTGTCCTTAAGTATGTATCCCCGGGGTAATGGTTCCACTCAGGAGGCGCCTTCTTCCCCCCGCTAAATGCGGACGAACCGCCGTTT
>JANQSQ010000567.1 GCA_028283985.1 Rhodothermales bacterium
GAAGGCACAGGCGTTTCAGTGGCGGGCGTCTCAGGGGCAGGTGGCTCGGGGGCAAGCGCTTCCACGGACGCACCCGTGGCGCCGTCATACCCGGCAAGCAATTCCGAAATGTCTTCGCCGGCCTTGCCAAGCACAGCAATCAGGCCTCCGATGGGTACGGCGGCGCCCTCCGGAATGACCCTTTTCAGCAATACCCCATCATCGTACACCTCAAGATCCATCGTGGCCTTGTCCGTCTCGACCTGCGCAATAATATCCCCGGACGACACGGCGTCCCCTTCCTCTGCAAGCCATGCCACGAGGACGCCCTCCTCCATGGTATCGCTCATTTTCGGCATTTCAACAGGGATGGGCATGGTCCGGCATTCAGATTATGTCCTTGTGTGCAATGCGCTTTTCGAGGGCTTCCGTGAGACCTTGATCCGGCGGAATGGAGAAGCGGGGATAGTTTTCGTGTCGGAGAAGGCGTATCGAAAAAAAACGGCCGTACCTTCAGTTTGCGTACAATACCTGTTTGGCGGCCGCTACGATTTCCTCGGTACGGGGCATGTAATACTCGATCAGATTTTTTGCATACGGAGCCGGGACATCCTTGGCGGTCACCCGCATGACCGGAGCGTCCAGCCAGTCGAACAAGCGCTCCTGTATCTGAAAGGCCACCTCCGACGAAAAACTGGCGAACGGATTGCTTTCGTCCACGACGACAAGCCGGTTCGTCTTTTTAACGGATGTCGCAATCGTTCCGATATCCAGCGGACGAATCGTCCGCGGGTCGATGACTTCGGCGTCGTACCCGGCTTCGGCCAGTTGATCGGCGGCTTCGAGGGCGCGCCAGTAACTCTTCTGATGCGCCACGATGGTGACGTCGGCGCCTTCCCGCGCAATGCGCGCCTTGCCCAGCGGAATCAGGTAATCTTCCGCATCCGAAACGTCCCCTTTCAGGCCATACATCGATTCGCTTTCGAGAAAAATCACCGGGTCGTCGTCGCGGATAGACGACTTCAGAAGTCCCTTCGCGTCATCCGGATTGGACGGCGCAACGACTTTGAGACCGGGGAAATACGAATAAAGGGATTCGACGGCCGTGTTGTGCGTGGCGGCCAGCTGGCCCGCGGCGCCGTTGGGTCCCCGAAAAACGATCGGGATCGAGAACTGCCCTCCGGACATGTACCGGATCTTCGCCGCATTGTTGACCAACTGATCAAACGCTACGAACGAAAAATTGAAGGTCATGAACTCGACGATAGGACGTAATCCGGCCATCGCAGCGCCAATGCCGAGGCCGGCGAACCCGCTTTCGCTGATCGGCGTGTCGATCACCCGGTCTGCGCCGAAACGGTCCAGCATTCCTTCGCTAACCTTGTACGCCCCATTGTATTCAGCAACTTCTTCTCCAATCAGAAAAATGCCTTTGTCGCGATCCATCTCTTCCACCATGGCGGCGCGAATCGCTTCACGAAATTGCAATGCAGCCATATCTGAGCATCAATCGGTTAAAAACGGATAATCGCCCTGCGAATACACATCTTCGTATATCTCCCGAATGGCTGGCGCATCACTCTCTTCGCTGAAGGTAACCGAGTCCATCACTTCCTGCTTGACTTCGTCGTCCACCGCATCCAACTCCTCGTTCGAAGCCAGTTCGTGCTCCAGCATGTAGCCCTTCAGGCGGATGATCGGATCTTCTTCCTTCATGCCGTCCAGTTCCTCTTTAGTCCGGTAATTCGCCGGATCGCTCATGGAATGGCCGCGATACCGGTAGGTACGCACTTCCAGAATCGACGGGCGGTTGTTCCGGGCCTCGGCAATATGATCCGACATGGCCTTGTAGACACTGAAAATATCCATGCCGCTGGCCAGCGAGGAGGCCATACCGTAACTACGCGCATACCGGTAAAAGTCCGTCTGTGCGAAAGCCCGATCGGTGGCCGTACCCATAGCGTATTCGTTGTTCTCGATCACAAAGACGCAGGGCGTTTCGTACAGGGCAGCCAGATTCATGGTCTCATGGAAGGACCCCTGCCCCACGGCGCCGTCGCCGAAGTAGGTCAAACATACCCCGCCGTCCCCCTTGTACTTATGCGCAAAGGCAATGCCCGCTCCGACGGCGATGTGGCCTCCAACAATGCCGTGCCCTCCATAGAAGTTAATCTCCTTCTTGAAGTAATGCATGGAGCCGCCTTTGCCTCTTGAAGAGCCGCCGATCTTGCCGAAAAGCTCCGCCATGCATTCGTTCGCCGTCATGCCGAGCGCCAGACCGAGTCCGTGATCTCGATAGGCGGTGATCACCGAGTCCTTGCCGATCTCCATGGCGTACGCCGACCCGGTAGATACTGCTTCCTGTCCAATATAGAGATGTAAAAATCCGCCGATCTTTTGTTTTCCGTACATCTGAGCGGCGCGCTCCTCGAACCGGCGCTGCAACAGCATGTTGCGGTACATAGCATGCACCTGATCGCCGGAAAACCCGAGTTCCTCGTGGGTGTACGCACCGGCCGGATAACGGATGAAGGACTCATCGGCGCCGGAAGCGACCCCGTCTGCCGCGGCCATTCCGGAATGGCCGTTCCGGCTCGCAACCGGAACCCCGTTTCCTTCCGCCTCGCCGTCTGTGGCGGGTTTCGCAGCTTTCCTCGCTTTTTTCCGGGTTTCACCGGCCATGGTGTATCATAGCATGGGTTATGTGCAAAAAACGACGCACGGGGCCTTCAATGCATTTGTATCAGGATGGAATCCGGCGGGTTTCATCTTTCCGTAAAATTAACTGTCCGCTAACATCCCGGAAGGGGGCTTCTGCAGGTCGGCGCCGCCCCCGGCACGGAACCGCCGCCCCGCTCCCGTGTCAGATGCCTGACTTGCGCATGCGCAGCTTGCCAAGATAATAAAAATCGAACTATTCGACACGCTGTTCCTCCGATTTCCGCTCTCCGTGGAACCTCTTCGCAAACAGGATGCTTCGGGGCCGAACCGCTCCATAGTCATCATCCCCACCTATAACGAAGCGGAAAACGTCCCTGTCGTCCTCGACGAAATCATGACGTTGCCCGAACGAGTGCATGCGCTCGTGGTCGACGACGGATCCCCCGACGGTACGGCGGACTGCGTACGGGCGCGCATGGAAAAGCACCCGGGCCGCATATCGCTGATCGAACGGGAAGGTAAAATGGGGCTCGGCACCGCCTACCTGCGCGGTTTCGACTGGGCGCTCGACCGGAAGTATACGTTCATATGCAGCATGGACGCGGACCTGTCGCATAACCCTGCCGACCTGTCCCGCCTGATCGCCCCCGTGCTCGAAGGCAAGGCCGATCTGGCGATCGGTTCGCGCTACGCAGAGGGAGTTCGCGTCGTGAACTGGCCGCTTACCCGTCTCATTCTATCCTATTGCGCCGGAATCTATACCCGTTGCGTGACCCGCATACCGATCCGGGACGTAACGGCCGGGTTCATGTGCTATCATCGCCGGGTGCTCGAAGCCATCGACTTCAAACGGGTTACCTCCAACGGCTACTCCTTTCTTCTGGAAATGAAATACCGCGCCTGGCGCCTGGGATTCGCCCTGCTCGAAATCCCGATCATCTTTACCGAGCGCACCGAAGGCCAATCCAAAATGACCCGGGCGATCGTACGCGAAGCGGCCTTCAAGGTCTGGGAACTCCGCCTGCGGCAACTGTTAGGGCGCTTGTAACAAGGGATACGCTGATTGAATCCAGGCGCGCAATTTTACACGCTCTCCATGTAAAGCGCGCATCCCTCTTTGCCTGTTGCGCGTTAACAAGCGCAGCGAATCGTACTACGCGCCTTTCAACGCACAGATAACATGCCCGCATACAAAGACCTGACCCCGCCCGCCGAAGGCCGATCGATTACGATGGAGCAAGGCCGCCTGAACGTGCCGGACCGACCCGTCATTCCATTCATCGAAGGCGACGGCATAGGACCGGATATATGGGCCGCCGCACAGCATGTCTTCGATCACGCCGTCCGGTATGCTTACGGGGATACGCGACAAATCGTGTGGTTCGAGGTGTTCGCCGGAGAAAAGGCAAAGAACAGATTCGACGAGTGGCTCCCGAACGACACCCTTGAAGCCATTCGCCAGTACCTCGTCGCCATCAAGGGCCCCCTGACCACACCGGTCGGCGGAGGCATTCGCTCGCTCAATGTCACCCTGCGGCAGATTCTGGACCTGTACGCCTGCGTACGCCCCGTCCGTCACTTCGCAGGCGTTCCATCCCCGGTAAAACACCCGGAAAAGGTGAACATGGTGATTTTTCGGGAAAATTCGGAGGACATCTACGCGGGTATCGAATACGAAATGGGCACGCCGGAAGCGGAAAAACTCATTGGATTTCTGCGGAACGAGATGGGCGTCGAAAGCATCCGTTTCCCCGAAACGAGCGGCATCGGCATCAAACCCGTTTCCAGAGAAGGCACGGAACGGCTCGTGCGCGCAGCCATCGGCTACGCCAGGAAACGCGGGTACGACAGTGTCACGCTCGTGCACAAGGGCAACATCATGAAGTTCACTGAGGGCGGATTTCGGGACTGGGGATACGACCTCGCCCGCCAGGAATTCGGCGCCGAGGAATTCGGGGGAGGGCCCTGGCGCCAACTTCCCGACGGTACGGTCATCAAGGATGTGATCGCCGACGCCTTTCTGCAACAGATTCTGACGCGCCCGGACGAATACGGGGTCATCGCAACCATGAACCTGAACGGGGATTATATCTCCGACGCGCTTGCCGCCGAGGTCGGGGGCATCGGCATTGCGCCCGGCGCCAATATCAATTACGATACCGGCCATGCCGTCTTCGAAGCCACCCACGGCACCGCGCCCAAGTATGCAGGGCAGGACAAGGTGAACCCCGGCTCGGTCATCCTGTCCGGGGAAATGATGTTCCGGTACATGGGATGGGACGAAGCAGCGGACCTGATCGTGTCTTCGCTGGAAAAAACGATCGCTCAGAAACGGGTCACCTACGACTTCGAGCGCCAGATGGAAGGGGCCACGCTGCTCAAAACCAGCGAGTTCGGCAAGGCCATGGTCGAAAACATGGCGTAACGGCGGGGCGCTATGACATGCTACGCTACCATTCCTTCGACTGTCAGGCAATAGCAATCTTCATGGGATACGCTTTGCCAAACGCTTTCCCATCTCCTTCATTTCGGCGGCGCCACGCGTTATTTGAGGCCAGAAGGTAAGGAGTTGGCCATAGGATATGACATACGCTTGAAAGCGTGCGAGACGCTCGTCAATGCTTCCGGGCAAATCAACAGGTACGGCAAAATCCTGCCTCATCACGGATGTACGGGCAGAATCGATATACCGCATCAAATCATTACGCCAATGCACCAGGGGTTTCTTCTCTTCTTCAAGGCGCCGTTCGGCGCGGTAAACCTGATGATGCACCGCCTTAAACATTAGCCCCCGGAGGTAATTAAAAAATTCAGGCATTGGTAATTGTCCTATTTTTATCAATTGATTTCCCAACTCAGAGATCGAGCAAGCATCCGTACCTCGCCACTGTTCCCTTGAATAGTTGATAATCATCGCCAGTAAATCGTTCGCTCCAAAACGGGGAAAAGAAACGTCTTCCTCATAATGAGTCCGATTTTCGTTCGGTAAATGCTGGACAGCATACCCCGGAATATACCCCTTGTGCGTTCCAGGCAAGCAGCGCTTCAGCACGGAGCCGAACAAACCGTCTTCGCCGCGTCCCATAGGAGGAAAAGGCGGTAGAAGAGAGCGGTTGTCAAGACCCAGATGCATGCCAATGCAATACGCGCTGTCGGTTATCGTAAAACGGGGAACCGACCGTAGTATCTGCCTTGATCGAAGCAGGCGCCGGTACTTTTTTTCATTCCTGGTCAGCCTGTGAAATGCAGGCCCCGTGGAAAAAAGATACTGATGAAAAACATTAATGCCGGAATCGCCGACGGTGCCAAGAAACGAAACCCCCACATGCTGATCGGGATCGCCTATGCTACTTAAAAACGCCGGAGACATCGTTGAAATATCCAGGGAAGTTTTATTCAGGGAAAACTCGTCGAAAATAACCGGAATGCTTTTTCCCAATAATTGCTCATGAACGCTCAGAAGGTCAATATCTGCATATTTAACCGATTTCAAAGCTTCTTTATTGTTATCAAAAAGGGCGTACGTATACGATTCAGGATCGGAATTAAAGAAAAAATGATCACTCCGCTCTCGCGTCTCCATCGGAAGCCCAAGGGTATCGTCGTCGGCATGTATGGTCATCTCCCCGATAGTATCCAGCAAGAGCGCATTGCGGGCCGCTCCGTGGGTAGACATACCCCAGTCCATGCCCAGCAAAGCAAACCGGAGAGTATCCTCGGGAACGCCAGCCAATTGGGAAATTTCTTTGGCGTATTGAGCGCGCCGCGTACGATCTGCATAAAAAATCTCGGACCCATCCTTGCAGGCGAGATCGTCGATATTTTTGAGGTTATGGGTCCCCGACTCGGAATTGACCGAATCGTCCACGAGACAAAAAGAAATATTTCGATTAAATTTCTTTGCTTGGTCAATATAACTGCTTAGAACCCGATAAAGGCAATCCGGGCGATCTGCCGTGGGGATACAGACGGAAGAGATTGCACCTCCTTGATGCAACGTATTTTCCGTCGAGGAAATAATTTGGGCCGAGACTTCGTTGTATAAGCTCTCCTCGGAGATCAGCATCCCGTTAGATATCAAGTCGTTTACTATCTTTGATTCGTCGATAGCTCCCAAGTCGATATGAGGCGGGATTTTCTTTACCTCCCGACGAATAGAAGAAATGTAATCGTTCAAGCGATTAAAGCCCTTAGTCGAAACAAGCGTGTTCGCGACAATTGCAGGAATTAGTACAACAGAATCGGTCTTTGAAGAATAAAGAAGAACCTCTCGGGCATTGAAGGAAGATACCGAAACATCGAACAGTCGATAGCGCTCGCCTAGCATAGGTTTCATGCAAAAGAAAAGCGTGTAAAATTAAGAACGGCTCCCTCCGAAGCAATACTACAGAGAGAGCCGTCCTGCCTGAACAAATACAATATCGCTACATCTCCCGAAGTTGCTCAATGGCGATTTCAAGGGATTGCATCTGATTCGCCTGGGCGCCACCCAATCCGACTACATGGGCATTCTCCTCTTCGTGTTCATCAATCGGAGTGATTTTATGGAGACCTTGCATCGGCGACAACCATGCCTCAGCAAAATCGGCCGCTTGGGTTGCACTCGATGTAATACGGTCATCAGGCCAGTAGTCCCCAATAGAGCTCAATGCATAGGCAATTAAATGAGCATTAGCATTTTCATTTTTCAAAAGCAAGTCCACAAAATAAGCAGCATGTTCAGGTTTCATCGGCTTATTGAAATCACGGGCATGATCAAGGGCCTTCATTGAAACCTGCTGTTCAAGAAAAATCCTGACACCCGGTGCATGATCATCGCTGAGAATATCAAGGGAGGCAGCGTAAAACTCTTCTAAAGAAGTTTTTTCCTGCTCTTCGGAGAACAAGAGTGCCAGTAAAGGCTCTAAGGCGTAGGTCCCGGATCTCATGATAGAATTTATGTCCTCCTCTTCTATCAACCCGGCGTTTATTGACGCCTCAAAATTTATAGGCATGAATTTTTGTGCCGTAAAAGGCGACGGCGGTTGCTCATGTGAAGTTGTCGAAAAATCTGATTGACAACTTGCAATGAACAAACCACCAAGTATAACAAGGGCTTTCAGAGTTTTCATGGCGTCTCGAATAAGGAAGGTTGTTGAAAAGGGGAGGATCAGAACTGTAATTAACCTCTGAGCACATTGCCTGGACAGCCTCCATACAGCCCCGTACCGAGATCTATTACACCAGATATTCCATCACACTCCGCGGAGCCTGTCGCCCAAAGATTGTTATCGAACACGAGGATGTGGTAAGTATAAGTGCAATCATTCTGACTAAACTTACAATATCGGCCTGTGTATTGCTGTGCCCAGCTTCGGGCAAAAGGCAATACGCTAAACAAAAACATTAGCGCGATAATGAAACGCCTGGAAAGGCTTCTAAACGAAATTTGCTTTTTCATGGTTCCTCCATGGCTTGGAATATCTCCGAACGAGCCTGGCTGGAAACACCGGCTGAACCGGGTCACTGCTCAGAACGCACCCCTAAGGTTAGGCATTGGAGGTCCTATTATGCTTTTCAAATGTCTTGAAAAAATTCTTGAAAAAATATTTGTCCCAAAAATAGATCTGGTCTCAGCGCCGCCCGTCGTTCCAATGCCCGAAAAACAGACCACAAAACAAGCCCCCTTATCCGTACCGCCGGAACCGGCGTACGGCATCCCGCAAACGCGCCGCGAGCGAATCTACAAGCGCGCTTCCCGCGGCGACGAAGCAGCTTCTTCCAGCAGCGCATCGTATTGCGCAACATGCTTCCGCCAATCGAGCGCCTGCGGAATCGCTTGCAGCGAAGACGTCGGCAACGGCCGGTCCTCCCCTTCCATGATCCGGGACATGGCTTCAAAAAGGTCCTCCTCGTCTTCATACAGCACGGGAGCATGCAGCAACGGACGATGAAGCGCATCGGGAATCAATTCGGGATAGCTGAGGCGATTCGGCAACAGCGGATGGCATCCGCAGTAAATGGCCTCCATAATGGCTATGCCGAAAAATTCGTGGATCGATGTGGACACCACGAGATGGGCCCGGTGCAGCAAGCGGCTGTATTCCTTGAAGTCCTCCGCATAGCCGTAGTGCAGAATGCGGTCCGCATACCGCTCGAACGCCTTTTCGAATTCGTACGGCTGCTCCTCGAAATGCTCCCCGGCAAGGATAAGCCGGAAGCGGTAGCCGCGATCGTCTAGCCGGTTCATCACCCGGAAAAAGGCTTCCGGATTCTTGTCGTATTCCCAGCGCTGGTTCCATAACACAATGGGAGACCGCATCGAAGGCCCCCATTCAGGAGGCGGATAGTCTGCGCTGTACCGGTCATGCGCTTCCAGATCCATGCCTACATGCAATACGGTGGACTTCTTGCGAAGCATATTCACCGTGTTCAGGTGGGTGTAATCCGGAAAAGTGCGCAACAGGGTCGGCAGCGCATCCATGAACTCATCGAAGTGGAACCGGGAGTTGAACACGATCCGGTCGGCGGCAAGCGAGGACAGGTAGTTGATATACCCGTAGGTATGATCGCGCTCGGTATCCGGCGGCAGCGGATAGGTCAATTGATTTTCATGGAAATACAGAACGACCGGCACATCCCCGAGATGCGGTCGGACAAGCGCCAGAAAGGCGGGGATATTGACCATGCCGGTGGCGAACACCACATCCGGCTTGAAACCGTCTTTGAAGGCCTTAAGCGCCTTGCGCGCCATCGTGACGGCGCCGCCGTGCATGCGCCATTTCCAGAAAGGGGCCCTGAGGGTGACCGTGTGAAACTCGTGGCGGCTATGTTTCACCAGCCCAT
>JANQSQ010000004.1 GCA_028283985.1 Rhodothermales bacterium
TTCTATGCCGCGTTCGAGGCATGCCGCATCGCCGTCAAATACATGACTCCGGTCATCCTTCTCTCGGACGGCTATCTGGGCACGGGTTCCGAGCCCTGGCTTATTCCGAACGTGGACGATCTGGAGAATTTCGAGCCGTCTTTCGCCTCGGCGCCGAACCGGACCGTGGACGGCGAAAACGTTTTCCTGCCCTATGTGCGCGACAAGAAGACCCTGGCGCGACCCTGGGCCAAACCCGGAACGGCGGGGCTCGAACACCGCCTCGGCGGACTGGAAAAAGAGCATGAAACGGGCAATGTCTCGTACGAACCGGAGAACCACGAATACATGGTGAAACTGCGCGCCGAAAAGGTGCAGCGCGTCGCGCAGGACATTCCGCCGCTGGAGGTGTTCGGCGAACAGGAAGGGGATCTGCTGGTCGTCGGCTGGGGATCGACGCAGGGCGCGATCGAGACCGCCGTGGACGCCTGCGTGGCGCGCGGCCTCCGGGTCGGCGCAACGCATCTCCGGCACATTGTGCCGCTGCCGAACGATCTGGGCAAAATACTCAGCCGGTACGAGCATGTGCTGGCGCCTGAACTGAACAACGGCCAGTTGATCAGGCTGTTGCGCGATCAGTTCCTGCTGCCCATCGCCCCGCTCAAGAAAATCCAGGGGATGCCTTTCAAGGCGCGCGAGATCGAAGAAAAGATCTGCGACATCCTCGGACTATCCGCCGCATAAGACCGCGCTACCGCAATCCGTACGGGAGCAGCGCCGCTCCCTGTCCGTCATGAACGACACCAACGGAAAATCCGAGCACCTTCCCCCTGCCGGGAAAAAACCGACGCACCCCCCGTCAGGAAAGAAGCCGGCTATGCCCCCCCAAGGCAAGAAGCCCTCGCTCCCCGCGATAGGCAAAAAACCGTCGCTTCCCCCGGGAGGAAAGAAACCGGCCATGCCCCCCGGCGGAAAGAAACCCGCAGGCGTTCCCGGCCGCAAGCCTACCGGCCCTGTGGCTGGAAAGAAAGCGGCCCTTCCGGCGGGCGCAGGGGGTGACGGAGCACCCATCACCCTGACCAGGAAGGATTTTACAACCGATCAGGATGTGCGCTGGTGCCCGGGATGCGGAGATTACGCGATCCTCGCTACCATGCAGCGGCTCATGCCCGAACTGGGCGTGCCGAAGGAAAACACGGTCTTCGTAAGCGGGATCGGTTGTTCAAGCCGCTTTCCGTACTACATGAACACATACGGGCTGCATTCCATTCACGGACGCGCCCCGGCCATCGCCACGGGGCTCAAGGCGAGCCGGCCCGACCTGGACGTGTGGATCGTCACGGGAGACGGCGACGCCCTTTCCATAGGGGGAAACCATCTGATCCACCTGCTGCGCCGCAACGTAAACGTGCAGATCCTGCTGTTCAATAACCAGATATACGGCCTGACGAAGGGGCAGTACAGCCCCACCTCCGAGCAGGGCAAGGTTACGAAGAGTACGCCGTACGGGTCCGTCGACCATCCGTTCTATCCCGTGCCGCTTGCCCTCGGCGCGGACGCGACATTCGTCGCCCGCACGATGGACCGCGATCCGAAGCACATGCAGGAGATGATGCGCCGCGCTCACAGTCACGGAGGCGCCGCGTTCCTCGAAATCTACCAGAACTGCAACATCTTCAACGACGGAGCCTTTTTCGAATTCACGGAAAAGAGCACGAAGGCGCACAGCACGATCTTTCTGGAACACGGCGAGCCGCTCGTATACGACAACGGGCAGCGCGGCCTGCGCCTCAACGGATTCGAACTCGAATCGATCGATCTGTCCAAGGGGAAATGGTCCGTGGACGACTGCCTTGTGTACAACGAAGGCAGCATCGAACTGGCGAACATCGTCTCGCGGATGTCCTGGCTGGAAGACCTGCCCCGCCCGTTCGGGGTGTTCTTCCGGGAAGATCGGCATTCCTACGAGGAACTTCTGGAGGAGCAAATCGAGGAAATCACCGACAAGCGCGGCAAGGGAGACCTCAACGCCTTGCTGAATGCGGGAGATACGTGGATGATCGAATGATTGAGCTATTTTAGTATTTATCCGACAGTCCGCCCAAAAACGAGGGCGGACGGGTCAGTTTCATCGTTTGCCAGGCATCATCTAAGGAAGGTAATGACTCAGAATGCCAATGTGTATTGACCCAGTCTGCCGTTATACACCAGTATGCAGCTGGATAATACATCTCTGCCCAGAAGCACATTATAACCACGTTTTAGTTCACAACCCGTTACAGCAAGATTGGGTATTGAATGGGAATGTTCTTCGATTTTGCCGGGAAATATAATAAGACTGATGTCAAATTGATTTGCAACGACTGGTTTGCTTCCGGTAGATGGCGTGAATATATCAATATTACCACTCGCGGGAATACCAAGTTGTTCAATAAGACTCATATCAACACAAGTACCACTAGCCCCTGTATCCACAAGTCCTGTGGCGTTTACCAGTGTGGGAACCGGTATTTTCGATTCGAGCAATGCTGTTCGGCGAGCCTGGCTTACGGATAAACCGAGTTTAAGCAAGGGACCTTTACGGGCATCTATTGGGAGAGTGAAATGGGGCATGGGTCAAAAAATCTAGAAATATAATGCATGGATTCGATAGTGTTTATCTGCTTCACAAGAAAAGGCTCCAATCCGATTACGTCATAGCCATACTTTAGAGCATCATCGTAATTTGAAAAAAATCCGTAGATTTTTTCGCCCTTGATAATGACGTATTGACCTTCATGATCTCGCCATTCAGAAACATTGTTTCTGTAGACCTCCATTTCCTGTGCAAGTGCCGGTTCTTGCGCCATAGTTGTGCCTCGCTTCATTTGCCCCTACCCTTTAATACCCGTGACTAACGGGTATGTTCGGGTTTTTGAGGTCGATTTGATGCATACTAGGGGGGTTTGCGTCTGGAATAGGTCCATAGTAACAGCCAAAGGGTGACATATGCAATACCCAACGACACAAATCTTCCCCTGCGTTTACCCGGGAATGCTGTAACAACGATCAGGTAATGCCAGTCTGGCGCACCGCCAATCATGACGAAGTCAGATCATTGCCGTCCTATATCGCTCTGCATACCTGACCGCCGTCCAAATCGGAACCGAGCGGTAACCGGACTTGCGTTTCGATAACCAACATTTCAAGGCAACCGTTATAGTTGCTACCCCCTTTACGGCCTCCACGTCCCCTTCGCCACGGCAGGCACGAAATCTTCCAGCCCCTCGGGTTTCCAGAGCAGGGTACGCTCCAGTTCGGCGCTCATGTACGCCGTCATGAGGAGTTCCACCACTTCGAGGCCGGCATGGAAATCCACGTCGGACTGCTTCCCGTCCAGAAACTGCTGGACGAAGTAGCGATTCTCGTTCTCGTAGCCGTACTCGGAGGCCTCGTTGCCGACCACCGGCATCAACCCTTGTTCGGCGTTTTGCTTTTCGACCAGATCTTCGCCCTGGGCGCCGGACACTTCCCGGCTGAAGAACAGCTTCGTACCGGCGTCGAGCGTGTTGTGGTACATGGAGTACTCGGGCCCCAGTAGTTCCGAACTGAGGCGCAACCCCGCCCCGACGAAACTCCACGAGGTGGTCACCTCCGCAATCAACGGGCGCCCCTCTTCATCCTCGTATTCTATCGTGGCGCGCGCAAAGTCCTCGGACGGGCGATTCGCATAATCCACTTCCGGGCCGAACCGTTTTTTCAGGTCCTCCACATAATGCGGGCGCGACCATTTCAGGCTGGCGATATGGGCCGAGACTTTCTTCAGGCGAATGCTGCCGCGCCGTGCGCCCGGGGCCGTGAGCAGATACCGCCCCACTTCCACACTGTGACACATCATGTCGTTCAACACGCCGCCGCCCTGCATTTCTCCCTGCCAGAACCAGGGGGCATGCGGACCGCTGTGCTCCTCGGCGGCGCGGGCCAGATAGGGGCGGCCCGTGATCGCCGCCGCCCGGCGCCAGATGATTTCATGGCCGCGGACGAGACCCGGCTCGAACAACTGATCTTCGAGATAGCCGTGCAGCACGCCCGCTTCCTCGACCAACTCGACGACGCGCTTCGCCTCCCGCACGTTACGGCCCAGCGGTTTCTCGCAGGCGATGCCGACCAGTTCCCCCTTCCCGGACTTGATCGCCGCCACGATCTCTTCCATGTTCTCGATACGCTTGTGGTTCGGCCCGCATATCCACAGCGCATCGATAGCCGGGTCCGCCACCATGTCGGTGATCGAATCATAGGCCTTCGCCTCGCCTACGCGGAGCTCCCGTGCATAAGCCGCCGCGCTTCCCGCGCGGCCGCGGTTTGGACTCCAGACGCCGAGTACGTCCGCATCGCGGACCGCCTGCCAGGACAATAAATGAAACCGGGTGATGAAACCGCTGCCAATGAAACCTACCCCAAGTCGCCGTCCAGCCATGTCGTAAAATCGGGTTTTTGCGTGAATGGTGTGCGTGCGGCCAACAAAGTAGGCATTCCGAGCGTTCCCGTGCGTATAATTCAGGGAAGAAATTTGCCGGCGCGCCGCATGCATACGCGGAACGGCCCCAGACGTTGCGCCGGCCGAGTCCGATTCGAATCCGATGAAACGCCGCACTTTTCTCAAAACGACGGCTGCCGGAATAGCCGGGAGCAGCCTCCTCGCCGGATGCGGCGGGGGAGCCGGAGAAACCGGCAATGCGCCGGGCGTGCAAACCCGGCCGCAGGTTCGCTGGCGCCTCATATCGAGTTATCCCCGATCCCTCGACACGATTTTCGGGGGGGTAGAGGATGTGGCCCGGCGGGTAGCCGCCATCACCGGAGGGCGTTTCCGGATTCAAACGTTCCCGCCGGGCGAACTGGCGCCCGCGACCGAGGTGCTTGGAGCCGTGCAGAAAGGCGCCGTGGAGATGGGCCATTCCGCCGGCTATTACTACACGGGCCATAATCCGGCGCTCGTCTTCGACACGGGCGCCCCGTTCGGGCTCACCTCGCGCCAGCAAACGGCCTGGCTCCGCAACGGCGGCGGCATGGAACTGATGCGCTCGATCTATGCGGATTTCAACGTGATCAATTTTTTGGGGGGCAGTACGGGGGTGCAGATGGGCGGCTGGTTCCGCCGCGAGATCAATGGCCTCGAAGACCTCCAGGGAATCAAGATGCGCATTCCGGGCCTTGGGGGCGAAGTGATGCACGAACTGGGCGTGACCGTGCAACTCATGGCGGGCGGCGAACTCTACCAGGCGCTCGAGCGCGGTACGATCGACGCTGCCGAGTGGGTCGGACCGTACGACGACATGCGCCTCGGCCTCCACGAAATCGCGCCGTATTATTACTACCCGGGATGGTGGGAGCCCGGACCCGGCATATCCTTCATGGTCAATCGGGACGCCTGGAACGCACTGCCGTCCGTTTATCAGGAAGCCCTCGAAGCCGCGACCGCGCAGGCGGGCCTGAGCATGCTTGCGCGGTACGATGCCCGCAATCAGGAAGCATTCCGGGCATTGCAGGGAGAAAGCGTGCAAATCAA
>JANQSQ010000073.1 GCA_028283985.1 Rhodothermales bacterium
CCGCCGTTGCGGTCCCGGGGAATCTCTGGATCGATCGATTTTTTATCTGTACGCCTTCTACTGCAACTTTTTTAAAATTACCGGCATCGCGACCCGGAGGATCGCGCAGCGGATAACCGAGACGTTTCGTCATCTTTACCTTCAGAGCCGTCTCCAGCATGTGCTTGCCTATCGTCTCGGATAGGCTGCTCTCTCCCCGAAACCTTTCCATTGGCCGTAAGGTAACCTTGCAATCAACCGAACCTAAAGGTTTCGATCAGTCGATGTCTAGGCCAGACTTCCATTCCCCATATTTCAAGCGCCAACTCGCGGAAGCACTGGAGGATTCACCTGTCGTGTTGAGTTACGACCTGCGCCAGTGTGGTAAAATAAACCCTGCTCCATATCGGGGCTAACAGATTTATGGCTCGTCTTGACTGGCTCACCGTTCGCGGCTTCAAATCGATCCGTTCGCTCGAAGACTTCGAGCCGAGAGGATTGAATGTGCTTATCGGCCCAAACGGCGCCGGCAAATCCAACTTCATCAGCCTGTTCCACATGCTGGCGGATATGGTGGAGGAGCGTCTCCAGTTATTCGTTGCTCAACAGGACGGACCGGATGCCTTGCTATTCGGGGGCAGAAAGCGAACCGAACACATCGAAGGTAAATTTACTTTCGACGACTTCGGCTATTATTTCTGCCTCGAACCTGTGGGAAATGGCGTTGCCTTCGAGCGGGAAATAACGCTTTTTTTCGGCGATTCGAGGACATACACGCGCTCCTTGGGAAGTGGATATAGCGAATCGAGACTCAAGGCCAGTGAGGCGGAAAATATTGAGACTTTTGCGTCCTATGTACGATCCGCCATCGCACAGTGGCGCGTATATCACTTCCATGACACCAGCGTAACGGCGCAGGTGCGGCAAGCATCGGCGGTGCGCGACAATCTTTCGCTAAAATCTGACGCAGGTAATCTTGCGGCCTTTCTGAGGCGCTTGCGTGAACACCACCCGAATAACTATAGACAGATCATCGAGACGGTACACCTCGCTGCTCCGTTCTTTGGGGATTTCGTCTATCGAGAGGATCAAAGCGAAAACATAGAACTGGAATGGTTCGAGGCGAACGACCCCGATACGGTGCGTGGCCCACGCCAACTTTCGGACGGTACACTACGCTTCATCTGCCTTGCGACGCTGCTCCTTCAGCCAGTGGAATTTCAGCCGGATTTGATCCTTATTGACGAGCCTGAGTTGGGCTTGCATCCCTACGCGGTTACCTTGTTGACCGAAATGCTTCAGCAGGCCAGTGATGCCAGACAGATCATCGCCTCGACACAATCCGCCGAACTCATCAGCAAACTTGAGCCTGAAGATGTCGTGGTGGTAAATCGAAAAGACGGTGCTTCCACTTTCACAAGATTGAACGAGGAGAACTTAAAGGACTGGCTGGAAGACTATGAATTGGGCGATTTGTGGAAAATGAATATACTCGGCGGCAGGCCCGGATAATGAGTGATACCCATATCATTGTTGTATGTGAAGGTGAAACCGAGGAGACCTTTGTGAACAATATCCTCGCCCCCGACCTTGGGAACAAGGGTGTGTTCGCCATACCCACATTGGTTGATTCACAGGGCGGCGACCTAAGGGCTCAGCGGGTATTGCGCTATCTTCGCAATACTCTTCGAACACCACAGAATGCTTACGCCTACGTGACAACCTTCTTCGATCTGTACGGATTACCTTTAGACTTTCCGGGCCAATACGAAGCCACTGCGCATAGCGATCCACTGGATCGGGCCGAAACAATCGAAACGGGATTCCATACGGAAGTCGTCGAGGAGGCGCAATGCCGCCCGGAGCGCTTTTTTCCTCATATTCAGCCTTATGAATTCGAGGCATTGCTGTTTTCAGATACGGCACAGTTCCCAAGAGAAGATCCTGCTTGGCAACGACATGTCGACACACTGGAAACTGCCCGACAATCGGCTGATAGTCCTGAGCACATCAACGATGGCCCCACAACGCATCCCTCGGCTCAGCTGAAGCGAATACTTCCTCGCTATAGTAAGGTGCGCCACGGAACAGCCTTGTCCAGAAAAATCGGCATGGAACGTATCCGCCACGAATGCCGACACTTCGATTCCTGGCTGACCCGCATGGAAAACCTGCCGCCCTTGCAGCCGGAAGCGTAACCCCATGGCCATTTTGTCCGAATCCGTTATAGAAGACGCTGCACTCGACTGGTTTCGAGGGTTGGGCTATGACGTGATGGGCGGACCGGATATGCCGCTCGGCTCCCACGCCTTGCGCAAAACGCATGAGGACGCGACGCTTCTGTCGGTGATTCGCGGATCCCTCGCCCGGATCAACTCCGGCCTTCCCGAGGAAGCGCTGGCTGACGCCTTCCGAAGACTGACTCGTCCGGAAGGGGCTACACCGGAAGCCCGCAACCGCGCTTTCCACCGTATGATTGTGGACGGCGTGAACGTGGAGTACCGTAGCAACCGCGGGAGAATCCAGGGTGCCCAGGTTCGAGTCATCGATTTCGACGCCCCTGAAAAAAACGACTGGTTGGTCGTGAACCAACTCACCGTCATCGAGAACAAACATACCCGCCGTCCGGATATCGTGGTGTTCGTCAACGGCCTGCCGTTGGGCCTGATCGAACTCAAGAACGCGGCGGACGAAAACGCCACGGTATGGACCGCCTGGCGGCAGTTTCAGACCTACAAGAACGACCTGCCCTCGCTGTTCGCATGCAATGCCGTACTCGTCGTTTCGGACGGGCTCGAAGCGCGGATCGGAACGCTGACCGCCGGGAGAGAATGGTTCAAACCCTGGAGAACGATCGGTGGCGAGGAACTGGCCCCGGTGTTCTATACGGGACTCCAGGTGCTGATTCAGGGCGTGTTCGAGAAAGAGCGGTTCCTTTCGCTGATACGGGATTTCATTGTCTTCGAAGACGACGGCAGCGGTCATCTTTCCAAAAAGATGGCGGGGTATCATCAGTTTCACGCAGTCCGGACCGCCGTGAGCGAAACCCTTCGTGCCGCCGAATTGCGGGAAGTAGCGCGGGGGGTCTCCGCCGAGGAACCGGGTCGCTACGAAGCGGGCCTGAGGCCGGGCGGCGAACGGGGTGACCGGCGCATCGGTGTCGTCTGGCACACCCAGGGATCGGGCAAGAGCCTCACGATGGCCTTCTACGCCGGACGCATCGTCCGGGAACTTGCGATGAAGAACCCGACTGTCGTCGTACTGACGGACCGCAACGATCTCGACGACCAGCTTTTCTCCACCTTCTCTCGGTGTTTCGACCTGCTGCGCCAGCCGCCCGTACAGGCGGAGAGCCGGGCCGACCTGCGCAACAGACTCAAGGTGGAATCCGGTGGTGTGATATTCACCACCATCCAGAAGTTCTTCCCCGAGGAGAAGGGCGACCGCCATTCCCTGCTCTCGGAGCGGCGCAACATCGTGGTCATCGCCGACGAGGCGCACCGCAGCCAGTACGACTTCATCGACGGCTTCGCGCGGCACATGCGCGACGCTCTGCCCAACGCGTCGTTCATCGGCTTCACCGGCACGCCAATCGAG
>JANQSQ010000082.1 GCA_028283985.1 Rhodothermales bacterium
GGCGCCTCCTGAAGCGATGACCGGAACCGATACGCTTTCGGCAATGGCCCGGAGCAACTCCGTGTCGTAGCCGTCCTTCGTGCCGTCGCAGTCCATGGACGTGACGAGTAATTCACCTGCTCCGCGTTGCTCGGCCTCGACCGCCCAGTCGATCGCGTCAAGATCGACAGGATTGCGCCCGCCGTGCGTATATACGACCCATTGCCTTTTGCCTGTGCGTTTGGCGTCGATCGCCACGACAATGCATTGCGTCCCGAAGGCTTCGGCGCCCCGCGAAATCAGATCTGGATCGCGGATGGCTGCAGAGTTGACAGATATCTTGTCGGCGCCTGCGTGAAGCATGGCCCGCATGTCTTCGACCGTCCGGAGTCCGCCCCCGACCGTCAGGGGGATAAACACCTGATCGGCGGTGCGGCGCACCACATCATGCATGATTCCCCGGTCTTCGTGCGTGGCCGTAATGTCCAGAAAAACAAGCTCGTCGGCACCCGCTTCGTCGTAAAATCGCGCCTGTTCGACCGGGTCGCCGGCATCTACGATATCCACGAATCGTACGCCTTTGACGACGCGACCCTCGTCGACATCCAGACAGGGAATGATACGTCGCGCGAGCGCCATCAGGAATCGGGATTCTTGTCAGGTGGGGAGGTCATATTCGCCGTCGAAAACCGGTCGAGATCGACATCCTGCTTATAATTCCAGCACCAGAATCGCTGGCACGGAAAACGATTTTCGTAGAGCGCACGTCCGATGATGATCGAGTCCACCCTGTGCGAAGCAAGCTCCTGGAGCCGGACCAGATCCGCATAGCCTCCCACACCGCCCGAGGCTGTTATGCGTGCATGACGGAGTTTTTCGCCGAGCGTCCGGTAGGCGCTGAGGTTGGGGCCTTGGAGGGTACCGTCCCGTCCGATATCCGTATACACGATACGCCGCACCCCCCGATTTTCCATGTCTTGCGCCATGGCCACGGCGTCGAGTCCACTGCCCTCGAGCCATCCCTCGATGCGGACTTCCCCCTTGCGGGCGTCAATTCCCACGGCGACCCGGCTGGATGAAAACCGGGCTACGGCTTTGGAAACGAGGTCGGGATCCCGCACCGCCGCAGTGCCTAGAATCACCCGATACACTCCCAACCCGATGGCTTCTTCAATATCCTCCATGGTACGGATGCCGCCGCCCAGTTGCACCGGGATATCGAGTTCCTTGCATATGGCGCCGATCACTTCCCGGTTTGGCGAACGATCCCCGCGGGCCGCATCCAGATCGACCACATGCAGCGTACGCGCGTTTTGAATGCGCCACAACTTGGCCATCTTGACGGGGTCTTCAAAATACACCGTTTCCTTGTCATACGAACCCTGATACAGCCGTACGCATTTTCCGCCGCGAAGGTCTATGGCCGGAATGACGAGCATGACGAAGGTTTTAGGCTCTACGCGGGGCGCTTGTGCAAAAACGACGGGCGGAAGGCCGTCAGCTTCCGCCCGTTCGTTATGCTGCACGGGTCTGTGCGCAAATTCGTGCTCGGATTTTGAAACCGAACGCTATATCGATTCTGCAAAATTCTGCAGGATACGCAGGCCGTTTGCCTGGCTTTTCTCGGGGTGAAACTGGACCCCGTATACATTGTTTCGCTGTACAATGGCCGGAAAGACAACCCCATGCCGGCAACTTGCCAGCATGTCGGATGCGGTGGCCGGCGCCGCTGCATAGGAATGCACGAAATAAAAATACGGTTGGGAAGGCAATCCGCGGAAAAGCGGGTCTTCGCGTCGCTGTTCCACTGTGTTCCAGCCCATGTGCGGGATTTTCAGTGGATCTGCCGGAGATGGCTTGTGCAGAGCGGTTTTGCATGCGGTTGCGAAGTGCAGCACGCGGCCCGGCAAGACCCCCAGTCCTTTATGCTGACCCATCTCTTCACTGGATTCGAAGAGGAGTTGCATGCCCACGCATACGCCGAGAAAGGGTTTGCTTTCCTCGATTGCGCCAAGGATCGGTTCTTCCAGCTTTCTCCGGCGTATTTCGTCAATACAGGCTCCGAAGGCGCCCACGCCGGGCAAGACCACCTTGTCGGCGGTGCAAATATCTTCCGGACGATCCGACCGGACGACATCGGCTCCAACGGCTTCGAACGCTTTTTCGATAGACCGCAGGTTGCCGATACCGTAATCGACAATCGCAATCATGGGATACTCTGATTAAGTCCGCAAAGTTCAGAGGCTGAGAGGAGTGCGCTGGCAAGGAATGACGAAGCAATGCAGGTGGCGGCCCCGCATAATGAGGAATGGCGCGGCCAGCGTGCTCCTCTCAGCCTCCCGAAGGGCGCTTCACGCACGAACGTGAAGCGCTGATCGAAGTGAACTTGATCGGAGTATCCCATGTTATTCCCCGCTCAATTCCGCGGAACGCTCGGAAGCCGTGGCCACCGCGTTGATCAGCATGGTGCGTATGCCGTGCGCCTCAAGTTCCGCAACAGCCGCAATGGCTGTTCCGCCCGGCGTCGTGACCTCGTCGCGCAGGATGGCCGGGTGTTTGCCTGTATCCCGGACCAGTTTGGCCGCGCCGTATACGGTCTGCGAGGCCAGCCGGAATGCAGTGAGGCGCGGCAGTCCCTGCTTGACCCCCGCATCGGTGAGCGACTCGATGAACATATATACGTAAGCAGGGCCGCTACCCGATAATCCTGTGATTGCATCCATCATGTATTCGGGAACGACTTCGACTGTGCCGACGGCCTGGAAGATGTGTTTGGCGAGTTCCAGATGCTTCGATTTGGCGAATTGCCCACCCGTAATAGCCGAAGCCGCCTCGTCCACGATAGCAGGGGTGTTGGGCATGGTGCGGACCACGGGGATTTTCTGGCCGAACGCTTCTTCCAAGGTGTGGGTGGTAATGCCGGCGAGCACGGAAATAACCAGTGTTTCGGGATGCACGTTATCCTTTATTTCCTCGATGACTCCAGCGAAGTTTTGTGGCTTCACGGCAAGAATGACCATGGTCGCCCCTTGTACAGCGGCAGGGTTGTCGCTGGTCGTAGAGATACCGGGAAAGTCCTTTTGCAGGGCTTTAAGCGCTGTTTCGGTACGGCGCGTGGCGCGCAACTGAGCAGGTTCGAACTCGTGGCCCTCAATGAGGCCGCCTATAAGTGCGCGGCCGATATTCCCGGCGCCAATGACCGTGACGGTTTCGTTCTGAAGCATGGGTGAAAGCGTCGGATTAAAGCGTGATGGCGTTCGCTGAAGCAGGTAACCGGATGCGGACTGTTGCCAAGGCGATCCGCCGGGGTTAGAGGGACCCCTTGGTGGATGGCATCCTGGCGAAAGACGGATCCCTGCGGACAGCGGCCCGCAGGGCGCGGGAAACCGCCTTGAAGATCGCCTCTATCTTGTGGTGCGCATTTTTTCCGTAGAGCGCTTCGATGTGCAGGTTGCACCGGGCATGTTCGGCGAATGCGTGCCAGAAATGCTCGACCATCTCGACGGAAAGGTCCCCCACCTGATCGCGATCGAAATCTGCTCGGTAATGCAGATAAAAGCGTCCGGACAAATCGATGGCGGCTCGGGCAAGGGCGTCGTCCATCGGTACGTACGCGTGCCCGAAGCGGCAAATGAAGGTTTTATCGCCAAGCGCTTCCCTGAAAGCGTCCCCCAGTGAGATGGCCACGTCCTCGACGGTGTGATGTTCATCTACATGCAGATCGCCGTCGCAGAAGGTTTGCAGTCCGAATCCTCCGTGTTTTGCGAACAGATCAAGCATGTGATCCAGAAACCCGATGCCCGTTTCGTTCTTGTACGTTTCTGCCTTGTCGAGCCGTAACTCGATGCGTACACTGGTCTCCGAAGTTTCGCGAAAAATGGAGGCGCTACGCGCGTCGAAATCCCCGGATGAGGACATGGCGATGGGAGTAGTTGAGGGTCGAACATCGGGTTCAGGTCCGCGTACTGTATGCTGTACCTGCGAAATTGTTCGCTTGCGCAACGTTTTCCCTGTCGCTTTTATACCTGGCATCGGTCATGGCTACACCCTGGTTTCTTTCCCGGCGGTTCGATAAGCGCGTATTGACATGGGCGCCTGTTTCTCCGTTTATCCGCATTACATTGGGTTTGCCGGTGGCGCTCATTGCGCTAATGACGATGACCCCGGCACAGGCGCAGACACCTGCCTCCGCTACCTACTCGGTGACGTTCCAGGGCAACTGGACAACGGACAGTACGCCCGGCGGAGTGGTGGGTGGCGCGCATTTTACCAGGCTGGTCGGTGCGGTGCACAACGACATGGTGACGTTCTGGGAGCCCGGCGGCACGGCCCCTCCCGGCGTCGAGGGGGTAGCGGAACTGGGCTCTGTGGGGACTTTCAAATCCGAAGTTGCTGCGGCGGGCGCGAATGCTTCTCTCGTCGAGCAAAGCATCGGAAGCAGGCCTACGGTTACAGCCACATTCGAGATTGGGGTCACAAG
>JANQSQ010000098.1 GCA_028283985.1 Rhodothermales bacterium
GCTCGTCGCTCATTTGGAACCGCCAAACTTCACTCCTCGCGCCTTGATTGACGCCGTGCCTGACGGAACAGAGCATTGCTGCATAGTGGTAACAGGCCCTCAAACGAATCCTTTTTGCCGGAGCGTTTCCAGGTTGCGTCGCACATGTTTTGCAGAGGCGTCGAGCAAAGCCTGTTCCTCGTCGGAGAGGCCGACTTCGAGGATACTCTCCACGCCGTTTCGTCCAAGCCGGGCCGGCAAGCCGATAAACAGGTCGGTCAGGCCGTATTGCCCCGAGGGTTGCACGGCGCAGGGCAGCACGCGGCAAAGATTTTTCATGACGGACTCAACCATAGCCGCGGCGGAGGCGCCCGGCGCATACCAGGCCGAGGCTCCCATGAGTCTGGAGATTTCGCCTCCTCCGCCCTTTGTCCGCTCGACGACCGCATGAATCTTGTCCGGGGCAAGCAACTCGGGCAGAGGAATGCCTCCCACGGTGGTGCAACTGGGCAACGGCACCATCGAATCACCATGCCCGCCAAGCAGAAGCGCCTGCACATCACGGACCGACACACCCAGTTCCAGAGCGATGGAGGTGCGGTACCGCGCCGTGTCCAGTATGCCTGCCATGCCCATCACCCGTTGGGCAGGAAACCCGCTGGCTGCATGCGCCACGGACGTCATGGCGTCAAGGGGATTAGAGACCACAATAATGATGGCGTCGGGGCTATTCGCCGCAAATCGTTCGGTAACGGATCGGACGATATTGGCGTTCAGTTCCAGCAGGTCGTCGCGCGACATATCGGCCGTGCGAGGCCGCCCCGCCGTAATCACGCAAATATCCGATCCGGCCGTGTCTTCATACGCATTGGTTCCGGTGACGCGGGTGTCGAAACCATGCACAGGCGCGGATTCCTGCATGTCGAGCGCTTTTCCCTGCGGGAGGCCCTCTATGATGTCGATGAGAACCACTTCGTGCACTATATCTTTTCTGGCGACGCAATCGGCAACAGTGGCTCCGACGTTGCCGGCTCCGATGACAGTGAGTTTAGCCATGACTTTTTCGAATGCTTGGTAGACAAAGGCATACATTGCCTCTGCCCGAAGAGAGTGGGGCGATGCGGCGACAATATACGCCGGCGTACGTATTCACATGGGATTTACGGGATATTATCTTGTCCCGTCGCGGCATTTTGTCTACCTTTTTTCGTCAGGGGTAGATACTGCGCTCCGGGTTCGCCTGCCGCGTTCCGATTTCATTACATGGTTTCCCAGCTTTTCTTTTTCTTTTTCGCCGCGGTGGCGATCGCTTCAGGGATCGGGCTCATCGTTTCCAGAAGTCCCGTTTCCGGGGCGCTTTGGCTCGTACTCAACCTGTTTTGCGTGGCGGCTCTGTACATCACGATGAACGCCCGGTTTCTCGGCGTGATACAGATTCTTGTGTACGCCGGGGCCATCATGGTGCTTTTCCTTTTCGTCATCATGTTGCTGAATCTCGCGGCGCTCCCGAAGGTGCAGAATCTGAACCGGAAACTTGTTGTCGCCTTTTTACTGGGCATGGTCATACTTGCCCAACTCATGTACGTATTGGCCGGCAGCCTGGACCTTTTGCCGGAACCGACGATGCCGGACGCCGCTTCCGGGTCTGCTTCGGCGCTTGGTCAGGAATTACTGACGAGATATGCATTGCCCCTTGAAATCACAGGCATTCTGTTGTTGGCGGCCACGATCGGGGCTGTGCTTCTTGCCCGGAGAAAGTTCGAGTAAATGATATGGAATTGACGCTCGCCTGGTATTTGTCGCTAAGCGCTGTCCTGTTTACGATCGGCGCGCTCGGCGTATTGCTGCGCCGCAATGCGATCATTGTGTTCATGTCGATCGAATTGATGCTCAACGCCGTCAATATCACCCTGGTGGCGTTCAGCCGATCCATGGGCGATGTGGCGGGCCAGATACTGGTTTTTTTCGTGATGGCGGTGGCTGCGGCGGAAGCTGCCGTGGGGCTTGCCATCGTCATTGCGTTGTTCCGGAAGAAAGAAACGGTCGATCTCAGCCGGTTCAATCTGTTCAGGTTTTAGGTAACGACCCGCACGCTCCTGATAGGGTGAATCCGATATGCAAGCGGACCTGCTGGTAGGTCTTATTATCCTGTTGCCGCTGATAGGGGCGGTATGCATCGGCCTGAGCGGTTTGTTCATGCCTGGTTTGCGTCCTCACGAGGGGCTTATCGGGGGGTTGGCTACTGCGATGGTGGCCATCCCGTTCGCCATAACCGTCTATCTTTTTGTCGGTTACGGAGGAGAGCCTCTGCTCGTCGACTATTACACATGGATGTCGGCGGGCGATTTCGATCTTTCGTTCGCCTATCGCATCGATGCCCTTTCCCTGCTCATGACGCTGGTCGTCACGGGCGTCGGGGGCGTCATTCATCTGTATTCGATCGGATACATGCACGGCGACAGGGGATACTGGCGGTTCTTCGCCTATCTGAACCTGTTCATCTTCGCCATGCTGAATCTGGTTCTGGCGGACAATGTGCCGGTACTCTTTCTGGGCTGGGAGGGCGTCGGATTGTGCTCCTGGCTGCTTATCGGATTCTGGTACGAGAACTTCAGGAACAGCGCTGCGGCGAACAAGGCCTTCATCATGAACCGGATAGGCGATTTCGCCTTCCTGCTGGCCATATTTCTGCTCTACCGGGAAGTCGGCGCACTCGATTTCGGCAGCCTGCTTCAAGCCGTCGATACGCTTCCGCAGCATGTGCTCAACTGGGTCGTACTGCTGCTGTTCATCGGTGCAACAGGAAAAAGCGCTCAGATTCCCCTGTTTACCTGGCTGCCGGACGCTATGGCGGGGCCGACCCCTGTGTCCGCACTCATTCATGCGGCCACCATGGTTACGAGCGGTCTGTACCTGCTCGCCCGTTTTTCGCCCGTCGTGCTGGCAGCGCCGACCGTCATGGCGGTTATCGCCATCGTCGGCGCGCTGACGGCCATTATGGCGGCCACCGTGGCGATCGTGCAGAACGATATCAAGAAAGTGCTTGCCTACTCGACGGTCTCGCAGCTTGGATACATGTTTGCAGCAGCGGGCGTAGGGGCTTTTTTCGTGTCGATTTTTCACGTGATTACGCATGCCTTTTTCAAGGGATGCCTCTTTTTGGGATCCGGAAGCGTAATTCATGCGATGCATGCCGTAGAGCATGATCTGGAGGAAGAAGGTTTGCTCCCGGAACCGGGTGACGAATCCGATGAGGGTATCGCCCACCCGTTCGATCCGCAGGATATGCGAACCATGGGAGGTCTTTCCCGGTACTTGCCGGCCACGGGCCTGACGTACCTTATTGCGACACTTGCCATTGCGGGTCTGCCCCCGCTTGCAGGCTTCTTTTCCAAGGACGAAATCCTCTTCCGGGTATTCGAGTACGGGTACGACGGCCATACGTATGCCTGGTTTGTCTGGGGGATCGGGATCGTTACGGCCTTTCTGACGGCGTTCTACATGATGCGGTCGTATATGCTCACGTTTGAGGGGCGGTCGCGATGGCCTTCATCCGACCGGATAGAGCCGAGCGAATCGCCCTGGACCATGACGGTTCCATTGTGGATCCTCGCTGTCCTGTCCGTACTGGGCGGGTTTATCGGCTTGCCTGCCATAATCGAGCACGGAAGATTCAACTGGATTCATCACTGGCTGGGCGCGCCATACGGCGGACCGGTAGCAGAGCCGCCCGGCGTCGAACATAGCGCCGGATTTATCTGGATTGAATGGGCGCTGCTGATCGTCGGTGGGCTCATTGCCGTGGCAGGCATCGGTTTCGCCGTACGGGTCTATGGCGCGCACGGGTTGGCTTTTGACGAGCGCATCGCCCGGCGCCTGGGCGGCCTGTACCGGATATGGCAAGGCAAGTATTTCTGGGATGCATTCTACGACCGCGCCGTGGTGCGTCCCGTCTTGCGATTGGCCAGGCAGGGTTGCGCTGCTTTCGACGCCCGGGTAGTGGATGGTGCGGTAAACGGTCTTGCAAACCTGATCGCTGCGGCGAGCCGTTTCGCGCGCCGCATACAAACCGGCCGTGTGCAGCACTATGCCGCAATAATCGTGCTGGGCGCTGTTTTCGTCGTAGCGATCATGCTTGCCCTGTGATTTTCATGGACGCCATGTCGATCCCGTATATCACATCGCTTGTTATTTTCCTGCCGCTTGCGGGTGCGCTGCTGACCCTTATGGCGCGCAGCGATCACGTCGTGCGGTGGATGGCGCTGGGGACCACGGTGATCGCGTTTCTGCTGTCCATCGTGCTTTTTGCGGCGTTCGACGCTTCCGCGGAGTTGGCCGGGACACCCCAGTTGGTCGATATGTTTACCTGGTTCCCGGAGAGCGCAGACATAAAATACTTTGTCGGCATCGATGGTCTCAGCCTGCTGCTTGTCATGCTTACGACGTTGCTTGGCCCCATCGTCGTGCTTTCTTCCTGGAATTACATAGGCAGGCAACGCAAGGGATATTACACGCTGCTGCTCATTCTTCAGACCGGAGTTACCGGCGTTTTCTGCGCATTCGACGTATTTCTGTTCTACATCTTTTTCGAACTCACGCTGATCCCGATGTATTTCATCATCGGGATATGGGGCGGGCCCCGGCGCATCTACGCCGCCGTCAAGTTCGTACTGTTTACGCTGACGGGCTCGCTGCTCATGCTGGTCGGGATTCTTTATCTCGGATATGCTGCGGGCGACGCGGTGAACGGCGGCGTCTTCACGACAGACTGGTACAAGTTACTGGCGTTCGACACGCCGGTGGGCCTGCAAGCCTGGCTGTTCCCGATTTTCGCTCTTGCGTTCGCGGTCAAGGTGCCGATTTTTCCCTTACACACCTGGCTGCCGGATGCGCATGTGGAGGCCCCGACGGGCGGATCGGTGATTCTTGCCGGCGTGCTTCTGAAGATGGGCACCTACGGGCTCGTGCGCTTTTGCCTGCCCTTTTTTCCTAATGCCGCGTACGATTACGCGCTTCCTTTCGCCATTCTTGCGGTCATCGGCATTATTTACGGTGCGCTTGTTTCCAGGGTACAATCCGACGCCAAGAGTCTTGTGGCCTATTCTTCGATCAGCCACCTTGGTTTTGTCGTGCTCGGTATTTTTGCGTTCACGATGGAGGCTATGCAGGGCGCCGTCATTCAGATGGTTAATCATGGATTGTCCACAGGGGCGCTCTTTTTGCTCCTTGGCATGTTGTACGAACGCCGCCACACCCGCGAAATGGACGATTTCGGCGGGATTGCCCGGACCGTTCCCATCCTTACGTTCTTCATGATCTTCTCGGTGCTCGCATCCGCCGGGCTGCCGGGGCTGAACGGTTTCGTGGGCGAATTTATGATCCTCCTCGGGGCATTCCGGAGCGACCTGATCGGACATCCCGTGTTGATTGCCGCGGCGGCAACCGGCGTTATCCTGGCGGCCGTATATCTTTTGTGGATGGTCTACAAGACGTTTTTCGGGAAGCTCGACAAGGAAGCGAACCGCACCATGCACGATATGACGGGCCGTGAAATTGCGCTCATGGTTCCGCTGGTCGTGCTTATGTTTGTACTGGGCTTCGCTCCGAACCGGTTTTTGCAGAAAAGCGAACCGGCCACGCAGTTCCTGCTGGAGTCGATTCAGGCAAAACGCATGGCTGCGGAGGATGTCCGCAACACACAAGACGCGATTCGTTTTTTTGGATATTCTTCTCCGACGCCCGACTCGGAGACGACAACGGGTTCGCACCCCGACGGAACGCCCGAAACGGGTTTTTCGGATGTAAGCAACTGATTTATCGTATACGCCATGTTCTTCGTTTCTTCCCTTCGTTTCTCGAAATGCATTGTGTTTTCCCGTTGCCTGTCGCTTGTGGCGGCAAGTTTGCTGGCGGGGTGTCTGCTGCTGCCGGGCGCAGCATGGTCGGCATCTCCCATTTTGCCACAGGAATCCGGCATAGAACAGGTCACGGACGATCACGCCGAGGTTCCTGGTGATCACGCCGGAGCCGCGCACGACAGACAGGAAGCTGCGCACGACGAGCAAGAGACTGCGCACGATGGGCAGAACGCCGGAGAGCATGCTCCCGCAGACGCTCATGCCGGCGCAGGAGAGCACGGCGGGGGGCATGAAGACGACCACCATGGCCCGTTGCCTCCCGTATGGCTCATCCTGCCGTTTATCACGCTGTTGCTCATGATTGCGACAGGGCCGCTTTTCTACGCGCACCACTGGCACCACCATTATCCGAAGTATGCAGTGGCGCTCGGCGCTATCGTGGTGATCTATTATCTGTTCGTGCTGGAATCGTCGGTTCCCATGGCGCATGCGCTGGCCGAGTATCTTTCCTTCATTGCCCTGGTCGCTTCCCTGTTTATCGCCGCTTCAGGCATTTTCCTCAGTCTGAATGCGCGCGGCACCCCATGGACCAATTCCATACTGCTGTTCGTGGGCTCCCTTGTGGCCAACCTGATCGCCACGACCGGGGCGGCGATGCTCTTCATCCGGCCCTACATGCGTCTCAACAAGGGCCGCCTGAAACCCTACCATATTGTCTTTTTCATTTTTCTGGTCGCCAATGTCGGCGGCGGCCTTACTCCTATAGGAGATCCGCCGCTCTTTCTGGGTTTTCTGCGCGGCGTGCCTTTTTTCTGGACGTTCACGCATGTCTGGTATATCTGGCTGCCGACCATGCTTCTCCTGTTGGGTATTTTTTACGTCATCGATGCGCGCAACAAGCAGGAAGCGCCGGCTATCGACGCCTCCCGCGGCCTGATGGGTATCGTAGGCAGTAAGAACTTCATATGGGTCCTGGTGGTCGTTCTTTCCGTGTTCATCGATCCGCAGGTTTTCGGATGGGTGCCCCGATTGCATATAGGCAGTGTCCATTTGCCGTTCGGCATCCGCGAGCTCATTATGTTTTCGGTATGCGTGCTCGCTTTCGTGTTTGCCGACAAGACCGCCCTGAAAAAGAACGAGTTTACGTTCGAGCCTATCCGGGAAGTAGGCTGGCTGTTTCTCGGTATTTTTGCGACGATGCAGCCGGCTCTCCAGCTCATCAGCGAGTTTGCGAGCCAGAATTCCGAGTCGCTTTCCGTGGGCATGTTTTACTGGGCTACGGGAATCCTTTCGGGCATTCTGGACAATGCGCCGACATACCTCAATTTCCTCGCGGCGGCCATGGGCAAATTCGGGATGGACGTGAGCGTGGCGGCCCAGGTTGTGGAATTTGCGCTGCCCGCGGAGGGAATCGACTCGTGGATCTTCCTGCAGGCCATTTCCGTGGCGGCTGTGTTCTTTGGCGCGATGACCTATATCGGCAACGCCCCGAACTTCATGGTGAAAGCCATCGCAGAGTCGAGCGGCGTCGATGTGCCCAGTTTCGTCGGCTATCTCGTGAAATATTCGCTGCCGATCCTGATCCCCGTGTATTTCGTGATCTGGGTCATTTTCTACAGCGGGTGGGTCATTCAACTGTAAGGCTGTCTATGTCTCGAGAACCGCTTTCCAGGGAAGAAATCGCCCGGGCTTTGCAAGAGCTCGACGGGTGGATATTCGATAACGACCGGCTCGTCAAGCAGGTCGCGTTCGGCGATTTCCGGGAGGCGATGGGGTTCATCGTCCGGGTGGCGTTCGAAGCCGAATCGCTCGACCACCATCCGGACTTGCACAATGTGTACAACCGGGTAACTCTTGCACTCAATACGCACGATGCAGGCGGCAAAGTGACTGCTTTTGACGTCGCGCTGGCGAAGAAGATAGATCGTTTGTGAGCGGCGTTATATGGACATTTTCGCGGCCGCGGCCCGGAGATGACATGATTCCGATACCATGGAAACAGAACTGATCCGGTTTTTTGACGCCCTCCCGGGGGATATGGTCAGGACCTTGCCCCTGATGCTTGCTACGGGGGTGGGGGTTATTCTTGTCGTCTGGGATGCTTTCCGAAAAGACATCCGCGAGTTGGCCTGGATCTCCGGCGCTGTCCTCGCAATCGGGATTATTCTGGAAATATTGCAACTCGATGCGGAAGCAGGGACGGCTTTCTACGGGATGGTGCGTACGGGCGGATATGCGTCTTTCGTGAATATCGTGATCCTGTCCGGGGGTTTGCTCACCGTTGCCCTGTCTCCGGCATACTGGAAGAGGACGGGTCAGGAGTATGGGGAAGTCTATACGCTGATTCTGCTCGCTACCGCCGGGATGATCGTGCTCGGGACGGCGAACAACATGGTGGCCGTTTTTGTCGGGCTGGAAACGATGTCCGTGGCGCTGTACGTCATGGCGGGGTTGTTTCGGGGCGACGAAGGAAGTGCGGAGAGCGCTTTCAAATATTTTCTGCTGGGAGCTTTCGCCACAGGCTTTTTTCTATACGGGATCGCTTTCCTGTACGGTGCAACCGGGACGATGTATATCCCGGAGATGGCTGCAGGCCTTGAAGCGAGCGGCCGGGTCATGTTTTTTCGCACCGGCGTAGCCTTGCTTCTGATCGGATTCTTTTTCAAGGTAGGCGCCGTACCGTTTCATATGTGGACCCCCGATGTATATCAGGGCGCGCCGACCACGATGGTGGGCTATATGTCCACGGCCTCGAAGGCAGCGGCATTCGGAGCCCTGATTCTGATTTTGCGCGACCTTATGCCCGCAGAAGGCTGGGCGCCCCTGCTTGCGTCCGTTGCGCTTGCGACGATGGTGTTGGGCAATCTGCTTGCCGTCCTGCAAGGGAACGTTAAACGTATGCTGGCCTATTCCTCCATTGCGCACGGAGGCTATATTCTGGTCGGGTTGACCGCAGGAGGGGCTGCTGCCTGGTCGGGTGCGCTCTATTATCTGCTTGTGTACACCCTGATGAATATCGGCGCCTTCGGGGTGATAGCATTTCTGGAATGGGATGGTAAGGCAGGGCGGGAGCAAACTCTCGATTCGTTGGCAGGGGTAGGTATCCGCAAGCCTCTCCTCGGCGTTACAATGGGATGCTTCATGTTCAGCCTTGCAGGATTTCCGCCGCTCGGCGGCTTTCTGGGCAAGTACGCGGTGTTCGCGCCTGCTGTGGACGCCGGGTATACCTGGCTGGTTGTGGTTGGGGTACTGGCCAGTGTCGTATCGGCTTTTTATTATCTGCGCGTACTGTACGTCTTTTTCATGCGTTCTCCGGAGGATACTCCGAAGGCTGCGCCCGCAATGGACGCTGCATTCCCGACGCCTTTCGTTTTACGGATCGTGCTGGTTGCGTGTGCGGCGGCGTTGCTTGTCCTGGGCATTGCGCCGGGGCTTCTCGATGTGACCCTCGGGTTCTTTTAGGGCCTGTTAAGGAATCTCTGATTAAATCGACATGGGCGAGGACCTTGGGACGCGCCTTCTCTCAAAACATAAACGTGCGGACCGCCCTGCCATGAAACGCCTCGTGGAGACGCTCATTCCGCATGACCCTGGGCTCGGGTTGTACGTGGCGCCCCGTATTCCCAGGGAAAAAGTGCGCAATGCACTCCACGATTATGCGGAAGATGTTTCAGAGTCGGAAGTATTGGCGCTGTACGATGCTACGTGGATGGACAATGCGAAGGATGGGGCCGTGTTTACGGCAGATCGCCTCGTTTTTCAGAACAACGATTTTTCGCCGACCCAGGATGTGCGCTATGCCGATATCGTCGGCGTGGAGGAGAAGCGCAAACTCATAGGCGGGCGGAGCATAATCTTGCAGGTAAACCGCGGACGGGCGACTTTCGACCTGACCCTGGATTTTTCCGGACGGCCAAGGGCGTGCAAGTATGTGGTTGCCTTTTTGCAGGAGGCGATGACACACTTCCTGGACGAGGTAGTGCAGGAAGGGGGTGTGGAAGCAGATGCCTGTAGCGGAGATGGAGATGTCCCGACCGATCCGGCGGAGGTGTGCGCCGCTCTGGACGCGCTGCACATGCGAGGCGTATTGTCCTCTTCCGATCTGCGCGCCATGCTGCGCGCCATAGGCGTTTCTCCGGATACGGATACCGGAGAGTCCGGTTGAGATCGCCGGCTGCATAGTGGTAGCAGGCCCTACGGAATTCCCAGCAGTTTGTGTGTCTGGAGCGAAAGGCGCCACATCGGGTGCTTCAGACAATACGCGATGGTTTGCTTCGTGTATTTCTCCAGATCGGGGCCGTCCATCGGTTGCAGGAAAAAGTGCCGGAACGGAAGGCCGGTAAAATCCTCCGGCGGCGCATGTTCCTGCGGGTATACCAGTTTCAGTTCGTCGCCTTCCTTCAGCACCAGCTCGGCCCCTGCCTTCGGGCTGACGCAAATCCAGTCGATGTCCGCCGGGGGTGTTTTCGTGCCGTTCGTTTCGATAGCCACCTCGAATCCCTCTTTGTGCAAGGCGGCGATCAGCGGTTCGTCCAGTTGCAGGAGCGGTTCGCCGCCCGTACAAACCACATAGCGGGCGTTTTTCCCCGCAGGCCAGCGAGCGGCCACAGTCCGCGCCAGTCCGGACGCCGTGTCGAACTGTCCCCCTCCCGGGCCATCCGCGCCCACGAAGTCGGTGTCGCAGAATTGGCATACCGCGGTGGCCCGGTCCGCTTCCCGCCCACTCCAGAGATTGCATCCGGCGAAGCGCAGAAAGACTGCCGGGCGCCCCGTGCGGGCGCCCTCTCCCTGGATGGTGTATTGTATTTCCTTGACGCTGTACGACACGTTCTAGTGCTAACAGACCCTATATGGCGCCGCCGGATGCGCAAGGTATGTGGGCCGGCCCGTTAGCGCGCGGCGTCGAAGTTGCGGGCGACCTGATCCCAATTGACCACGTTCCACCAGGCGTTCACATAGGCGCCGCGGTCGTTCTGGTAGTTCAGGTAGTACGCGTGTTCCCAGACATCGATGCCCAGAATCGGCGTGTGTCCCTGCATGAGAGGACTGTCCTGGTTGGCTGTGGAGTATGCTTCCAGCCCTCCGTTACCGTTCACGACGAGCCAGGACCACCCGCTCCCGAACCGTCCCGCCGCACCCGCAGCGAACGTTGCCTGGAATGCATCGAGCGAACCGAACGCGGCGTCGATGGCCGCTGCGAGATCGCCACCAGGCGCTCCTCCGCCGCTTCCCGACATAATGCTCCAGAACAAGGTGTGGTTGGCGTGTCCGCCGCCGTTGTTGCGGACCGCTCCCCGGATGGCTTCGGGTATGCTATCGATGCCGCGCAGCAGGTCTTCCACCGACATATCCTGCAACGCCGCGTGGCCGTCCAGGGCGGCATTCAGTTTGTTGACATATCCCTGATGATGCTTGCCGTGATGAATGCGCATCGTGCGTTCGTCGATGGTGGGTTCGAGCGCATCGAAGGCATAGGACAGATCGGGAAGTTGGTGAGCCATGATGTTAGTTATTTCGTTGCGTGTGAAGAAAAAAATGAAGGATTCATTTCGCGCAGGGACGCGTTTTCCGGCGAACCGTCGGGATCGTACGCGATCTGTCCGCAAGATGTTTTCCGCTACAGGATACTCCGATTAAGTCCGCATGGGCGAGGACCTTGGGAAGCGCCTTCTCTCAAAACATAAACGTGCGGTTGGCCGCGAGTTTGCAGGATATCCCGGGCCCGATGTTTTGTTCGAATGCGCATCCCAAGGTCCCTTTTTCCGGTTGCGATTTTTCGGTTCGGCGTTGAATGGTCTTGCTGCGCGCTCCAGGACCCAATCATTGCTGCATAGTGGTAACAGGCCCTATTTTTCCTGTTCGAGGATCGCGACGGCAAGGGGCGGCAGGGTTACGACCACGGAGTGTTTTCGTCCATGAAACGGCGCGGGATCCGTATCGACGCTCCCGAGATTGCCCACCCCGCTTCCGCCGTATATCTGTGCATCGGAGTTGAGCACTTCTCGCCAGCGGCCTTTTCCAGGCATGCCGATGCGGTAATTCGCGCGCGGGACCGGCGTGAAATTGAACAGAAACACGAGTTCCCGATCCGTCGCGCGCCGGATGTAGCTGATGGTGCTGTCATCCTCGTCGCTGAAATCGATCCACTCGAATCCGCCGGGCTGGTCGTTCCAAAGCGCCGGGTGATCGCGATACAGGGTATACAGGTCTTTCACCCACGCCATCATGCCCTTGTGCAACGGGTCTTTCAGGGCGTCCCAGTCGATGGCATGGTCGTGGTCCCATTCGGAAGTCTGTCCGAACTCCGATCCCATGAAGAGCAGTTTCTTTCCCGGATGCCCGATCTGGTGCCCGTAAAGGAGGCGCAGGTTTGCCGCTTTTTGCCAGGGGTCTCCGGGCATTTTTCCCCAGAGCGACCCCTTGCCGTGCACGACCTCGTCGTGCGACAGCGGCAGGATGTAGTGCTCGGAATACGTATAGAGGAGGGGGAAGGTGAGGCGGTCCTGATGGTGCTTCCGGTGGACGGGGTCCTTTTCCATATACTCCAGAGTGTCGTGCATCCACCCCATGTTCCACTTATACAGGAAGCCGAGGCCTCCGTCGTAGGTCGGTTTGGAAACGCCCGGCCACGCTGTGGATTCCTCGGCGATCATCAGCACGTCCGGAGCGTGACTGTAGACCATCTCGTTGACTTTCTTGAGCAGGTCGATGGCTTCCAGATTCTCTCGTCCGCCGAACATGTTCGGGGTCCAATCCTTGCCTCGCGAATAATCCCGGTAGAGCATGGAAGCCACCGCATCGAAGCGCAGTCCGTCTATGTGGTATTCCTCGATCCAGAAGAGCGCATTCGAGATCAGAAAGTTGCGGACCCCCGGCTTGTTGTAATCGAAGACATAGGTGCCCCAGTCGGGATGGTACCGCATACCGGGGTCGTCGTACTCGTACAGGGTGTTGCCGTCAAAGAAAACGAGCGCCTGCGGGTCGGTGGCGAAGTGGGCCGGCACCCAATCCAGCAAGACCCCGATACCGCGCCGGTGCAGGTAATCCACCAGATATTTGAAATCCAGGGGCGAGCCGTACCGGAAAGTGGGGGCGTAGTACCCCGTGACCTGATAGCCCCAGGAACCATAGAACGGGTGCTCCATGACCGGCATGAATTCCACATGCGTGAAGCCGAGAGATTTCACGTGATCGGCAAGGGGTTTGGCGATTTCCCGGTAGCTCATGGAGTACATTTCCCGCTTGCGCCATGACCCGAGATGCACCTCGTATATCGAGACGGGCCCGCCCAGTGAATCCGGGCCGCATCGCTGTTCGAGCCATGCCTTGTCGCCCCATTCGTAGTCGAGGTCGCAGACGATCGAAGCCAGCCCCGAGGCTGCATCCCCGCCCGACGCGAGCGGGTCCATGGCAAAGGCGTAGGGGTCCGTCTTGTCCACGGTGTACATGCCCCGCGTAATACGGTATTTGTACTTCTGTCCGCTCGCGGCGCCCGCTACATACGTTTCCCAGACCCCTCCCTTTCTTTGCCGCAGCGGATGCGCATCCGGCTTCCAGTCATTGAATTCTCCCAGCACGGATACCGTGCCGGCCCCTGGAGCCCACACCGCAAACCAGACGCCTTCCTTGTCCGGGTGCGCCCCGAGTTTTTCGTAACTACGGTAAAAAGAGCCCTCTTCCAGGCGCTGTACCTCTTCTTTGGTGAGCCAGGAACGGCGGGACGTCTTTTTTGTCATGCGTCAGGAGGGTTGGCGGGGCGGATGCGCTTATCCGGCGCGGAAAATTTGTACCGGCGTTTTCTGCGGGTCGAGCCGTATATAGTGCATCGCCCCTTTCCAGGAGGCGCGCCGGCTGTCGAACAGGTCATGCATATCCCAGCGCCGGTCTTCCGGGAGGCCGAGCTCTCCGGGGGCGAGGGAAAGCCAACCCCGCTGTTCATTATGGGGGTCCAGATTGGCGATCACGACAATCCGGTTGTCTCCGAAGGTTTTCGAGTACGCGAGCAACTGCGGGTTGTCCGTATCGTGAAACCGCAGGTTCCGCATGTGCTGCAAGGCCGGATTCTCCCGCCGGATGCCGTTCAACCGGCGCATGAACGGCTGCAGCGAATCCGGGTCGTTCCAGTTCCAGGACCGGACCTCGTATTTTTCATTGTTCGCATATTCCTCCCGGTCCGGGTGCTGCACGTTGTCCACATGCTCGAACGGGGGGCCGTAGACGCCGTACGCCGAAGACAGGGTGGCGGCGAGCGTCAGCCGGACGATATGTGCGGGGCGCCCGCCATCGACCAGATATTCGTGCAGGATGTCCGGCGTATTCGGCCAGAAGTTGGGTCGGAAAAATTCGCCCACCTCCGAGTCGTACAGTTCGCGGCAATACGAAACCAGTTCGTCCTTCGTATTGCGCCAGGTGAAGTACGTGTACGAATTGCTGAATCCCAGTTTGGCCAGTTCGTACATGATTTTCGGACGCGAGAACGCTTCGGACAAGAGGATCAGTTCGGGATGCTGTTTTCGCAACTCCCGGATACACCATTCCCAGAACGCAAAAGGCTTCGTATGGGGGTTGTCCACGCGGAATACCCGTACCCCCCGGTCGATCCAGAACTCGAACACGCTCTTCATTTCGCGCCACAGGGCTTCCCGGTCTTTCGACAGGAAGTCGAGCGGGTAGACATCCTGGTATTTCTTGGGGGGATTTTCCGCATACCGGATGGAGCCGTCCGGCCGCTGCAGGAACCAGTCGGGGTGCTCGCGGACCCAGGGATGATCCGGGGAAGTCTGGAAGGCAATGTCGATGGCCACATGCAGGTCCAGTTTGCGGGCCCGCGCCACAAACCGGTCGAAGGCGTCCAGTCCGCCCAGATCGGGATGCACGGCCTTGTGCCCGCCCTCCTCGGAGCCGATAGCCCAGGGGCTGCCCGGTTCGCCCGGTTTGGCTTCCGGCGTATTATCCTTGCCTTTCCGGTGCGTATGCCCGATCGGATGCACAGGGGGCAGGTAGACGATATCGAACCCGAGTTCCCTGATGCGCGGCAACAGTTCCGCCGCATCGTCGAGCGTGGCGTGGGGGGCATTGTTTTTCCCGCGGGCGTTCCTCCGGGGCGCGGAGCGGGGGAAGAATTCGTACCATGCGGCAAAGCGGGCCAGCACGGGGTCCACCATCACGGCGTACGTGCCGCTCTCGATCATGCTCTCACGCGGATCGTTGGCCTGCACGAGCGTAGTTACCTTGTCTTCCAGCGCGGCTTCGGCGTCGCCCGCTTCCATCGCTTCGGCGTAGCGCAGCAGCGCTTTCCGGTCCTTGCTTCCGGCAACCTGCGCGGATCGCCTGAGAAGCCCTGCGCCCACGAGGAGTTCGCTTCCGATTTCCGGGTCATCGCTTTCGACCCGGCGCGCAAACCGGTCCCGCCATGTCGTAAAGGGATCCGCCCATGCCCGCACCCGAAAGAACCACTTTCCCAGCCGATCCAGCGTCCACGAGGCGAGATATTCGTCGTTGTAGCGCAGCGCCATGCGATAGACTGTTTCCTGTTCGTCCTTTTCGTGCCGAACCAGGAGTTCTGCGGCGATGCACTCGTGGCCCTCGGTAATCAAGTCGGCCTGGACGATCATTTCGTCTCCCAGAAACCTGCGCGCGGGCCATCTGCCCCCGTCCGTTTGCGGCGTGAGCCCGGTAAGCACCGGGCGGGACCAGTCTTCGGGCAAATTCAGATCATCCATGTACGATGTTTGTCGAAAAGGTGAATGGGCGATGTTTCAAAAGAGTCTCCGGAACGGGCGCGGGTTTTCGGGGTTTCGGAATGCCCTTCGGACGTTCGTATACAATAGCATGTCGAAAGGTACATCGAAATCAGAAAGATCGCATTCGGAAAACCAGGCCCGGGTATGGCCCGGTCAGCCGAATCCTCCCGGCGCGCACTGGGATGGCCAAGGCGTGCGCTTTTCCATGTTCAGCCGTCATGCAGAGCATGTGGAGCTGGTATTGTTCGAGGATGCACAGGGCGACGTTCCTTCGGAAACGCTTGCGCTTCCCGAACGCACGGGGCCCATGTGGCATGGCTATGCGCCCGGTTTGGCCCCGGGCCAATGCTACGGGTACCGCGTACATGGTCCGTACGACCCCGAACACGGACACCGGTTCAATCCGAACAAGGTGCTTTTCGATCCCTATGCGAAGGCCATCGGGCGGCCGCTTTCCTGGCACGACGGTCTTTTCGGCTATGTCATTGGAGCGCATGAGGAAGACCTTGCTTTCAGCGATATCGACAGCGCCCCGTATGCTCCGCTCGGGGCCGTAGTGGACGAGCGGTTCGACTGGGGGGACGACCGCCCGCCGGACATCCCGTGGGAAGATACCATTTTGTACGAAACGCATGTGAAGGGAATCAGCAAACGGCACCCGGACGTGCCCCCGGAATTGCGGGGTACGTATGCGGGCCTCGCTTCGGAGCCTGTACTGGATCACCTGCGGAGCCTTGGCGTCACGGCCATCGAGTTGCTGCCCGTACATGCGCATGTACACGATCGCCGCCTCTTCGAGGCAGGGCTGGGTCAGTATTGGGGATACAATACGCTCGGCTGGTTCGCCCCGGAGCCGGGATACGCCGCGGCCGGCCTTGCAGGGGCCGTGAGCGAATTCAAGCAGATGGTCCGGACGCTTCATGCGGCCGGCTTCGAAGTCATTCTGGATGTGGTGTACAACCACTCCGGGGAAGGCAACCGGTTAGGCCCCACGCTTTCCATGCGGGGGCTGGATAATCTTTCGTATTACAAGAACAATCCGGGTCAGCCGCGCTTCCTTGTGGATTATACGGGCACCGGCAATACGCTCGATGTCGGGTGCCCGCAGGTGCTTCGCCTTATCGTGGACAGCCTGCGGTACTGGGTGCAAGATATGCATGTGGACGGGTTCCGGTTCGATCTGGCCACCACCCTGGCGCGCCAGCACTACGATGTGGATATGGCCTCCACGTTTTTCACGCTGGTCGAACAGGATCCCGTGCTCAGCCGCGTGAAACTGATCGCGGAGGCGTGGGACGTGGGGCCGAGAGGGTATCGCGTCGGCGATTTCCCGTGGCTCTGGTCCGAGTGGAACGGGCGCTTCCGGGACGTCGCGCGCCAATTCTGGCGGGGCGATGGGGGTTTGCAGGGGATTTTCGCGACCCGGTACGCGGGATCGAACGACCTGTACCGGGCGCCGGAGCGCCGGCTTTCTTCGTCCATCAATTTCGTCACGGCCCATGACGGATTCACGCTGGAGGACCTCGTCAGTTACGACCGCAAGCATAACGACGCGAACGGGGAGGACAACCACGACGGGCACGAACCAAATTACAGCGACAACTGCGGCGAGGAGGGGCCCACCGATCGCCCCGACGTGCTGAATATGCGCGAGCGGCGCAAGCGCAGCATGATGACCACCTTGCTGCTTGCTCAGGGCGTTCCGATGCTGCTCGGCGGCGACGAACTCTCGAATACGCAGGAAGGAAATAACAATCCCTACTGTCAGGACAATGAACTGACCTGGTACGACTGGGAACTCGATGACCGGAAGCGGGCCTTCCTGGCCTTCACGAAAAAGATGGCAGCGCTTCGCAAGGCGCACCCGAGTTTCCGGCGGCGTTTCTTTTTGCGGGGCGAGACGGAAGCGGACGGCGCGCGCGACGTATTCTGGCAGCACCCGGACGGACGCGAAATGGATCACGGGGACTGGGCGAATCACGAATTGCGTTCATTCGGCGTGCTGCTTTGCGGAGGCGGCTTGCACGGCCTGGACACCGAGGGGCGCAAGCGGGAGGACGATACCATGACGATCCTTTTCAATGCCGGGGCGCACGACGTAACTTTTTCCCTTCCGGCTCCTGACACGCTGCTTTGCACCGGAGCGGAGTCGTCGCAAGGCTTCTGGGAGTTCGTGTCCGGCATGGATATGCCTGCATTGGAAGAGGGGCCGCCTGTCTCCGGAAACGGAGGCTTCCGGGAGGGGGATCGGATTGCGGACGGACGGATTATCGTGGAGGCCTTTTCGACGGTGGTGTTGCGTGCGCCGCGGTAAGGGGCGGAGGCTTGTTTTATACGTTTGGGTAATTACCCGACACATGGGGGCGCCGTCGCGTGACCAGGCGATCTTTACCTATCACACCCGGATTTCAATGCAACTTTACAGGAGAAATTCTTTTAAAATTCACTGAAATTTATTTCATATTCATTTTTAGTACCTAATATTTTAAGGTGGCAAGAGAAAATATGAGATCGGGGATATGCTGCGGTAAATACAATTCCCCCTCCCTGAATCCCCCTTCTTTATTTCTCACCTCGCCGACCCGGTTTCGCCGGTCGGTGCGCTAAGGCCCGTAAACGGCTTTGCAAGCAGTTTTTCCGGCACCTCTTACTTACTCCGAAAACGATGAATTTTCACAACGACGAAACTAACTGCATCGAACCGAAACTCGGGTTCAGGGAACGCTTGGGGAAACGGATCCGAATCATGCACGAGAGGGGGGGCTGGTCGGGACTGGCAAGCGCCGTATCCGCGCCATCGGTCATGAGTGCGCTCCGCCGGGCTTCGGGCAATCGCCTCGCCGCGGCCCACCCGGCGGCGAGGCTGTTGCTGGCCGGCGCCATCCTGTTTGCGGTTCCGGTTCTGCCGGGCGTGGACGGCGCGGCGCGCGCCGATGTGCCGGTCAGCAACATCGAC
>JANQSQ010000578.1 GCA_028283985.1 Rhodothermales bacterium
GTCGAGAACCACCTGGTATTTCACACTGTCGCCCTCGGCCACCGCGAACGACGTCGGCGCCACCGTAATCCCCGCCGCATCGTTATCCGCCTCCGTCGCCGCAACCGAAGAAACCGTAACGTTATTATAGCCCCCGCCGCTCACCGTATGCTCTATCGTTGCGGCGCCGTTCACCGCATCTGCGTCCTCGGCAGCCTTCACCCATACGTCCTGCTCCGTTGACCAAGTGTCGGGAGTGAACGTAAGCGACGTCTTGTCTACCGTAATGTCCCCGTCCGAACCTGCAGCGAGAGACACCGTAACCGTAATGTCCGCAAAAGGCTCTGCCGTAAGAACCATCCGGTACTTCACACTGTCGCCCTCGGCCACCGCAAACGCCGTCGGCGTCACCGTAACCCCCGCCGCATCGTTGTCCGCCTCCGTCGCCGTAACCGAAGAGGCCGTGACGTTATTATACTCTCCGCCGCTTACCGCATGCTCTATCGTCGCCACGCCGTTTAGCGCATCCGCGTCCTCGGCAGCCTTCACCCATACGCCCTGCTCCGTTGACCAATTGTCAGGAGTGAACGTAAGCGAGGTCCTGTCTACTGTAATGTCCCCATCCGAACCTGCAGCGAGAGACACCGCAATCGTCACGTTCGCTGAAGGCCGGGTATCGAGAACCACCTGGTACCTCACGCTGTCGCCCTCGGCCACCGCGAACGCCGTCGGCGCTACCGTAACCCCCGCCGCATCGTTATCCGACTCCGTCGCCGTAACCGAAGAAGCCGTGACGTTATTATACTCTCCGCCGCTTACCACATGTTCTATCGTTGCGCTGCCGTCTATCGCATCGTCGTCCTCGGCGGCAGACACCGTCACCGTCTGTTCCGTTGACCAGTTGCCGGGAGTGAACGTAAGCAACGTCTCGTCCACCGTAATGTCCGCGTCCGCGCCCGAAGCGAAAGACATCGCAACCGTCACGTTCGCTGAAGGCTCTGTCGCAAGAACCACCATGTACGTCTCGCTCGAGCCTTCGGTTACCGCAAACGATGTCGGCGTCACCGTAACCCCCGCCGCATCGTTGTCCGCCTCCGTCGCCGTAACCGAAGAGGCCGTAAC
>JANQSQ010000126.1 GCA_028283985.1 Rhodothermales bacterium
GCCAACCGCTTGGCTCAACAAGAATCCCCTTCCAAGGAGGCTTTGGAGCCGTTCCCGAGTGATTTTGGGCTTATTAATTGCCCCGACGCATTCATTCAGCAGTTCTTCCGCTCCAGGCTGTGCCAGGTTCGCTGGTTCTTGCTGAATGGAGCGGAGGCAGTTTTGCAAGCGGACATACTCCGTGGGCGTGAGTATCTCCGCACGGACGCCCCGGCCTACGATCAGGGGAGCCGTGAGCAGAAGGATTGCTTGCGTATTTTGAGAAAGAGATTCTTTCATTGGTCGCCTCCTGCTTGCGCCAGCGCCAGTGGCCAGACTTCGCCGCTGCCATGCTGGCGCAGAAGTTCCGCCGCGGCAGTGAAAGTCCATTGCGAGTCTACCATATCGTCTACCAAAAGCACCGGACTGGAGTAGAGTTGTTCTCTAACTTGCATGGAACCCCAAACGTTGCGGGCTTGCTGTGCGGCGTTTTGCATGGTTTTCTGTTCTGGTCGATTCTCGATTCTCGCCAAAACCGGCCGGAATGGAAGGTTGAGCGCCTTGGCGAGGCGTTTCGCAAAATCGGGAACGAGGTCCGGTCGACGAAGGGAGGGTATGCATGTTACCCATTGGGGGTCGGGTCGGGGGCCCCAGCGACGCAATAACTCTACGCAGGCATCGACCAGTTCATCTGGAAAATGGTTATCCCGATATTTGCCTTGCTCCACGGTCTGCCCCCATCCGAAATCGCCGTACGCACTGAGCGCTCTTCCAGGGTTAGCGAGGTGACTCGGATCAATCATGGTCTTGCCGAACGGCCATCTTGGAGGCCATTTTTTCTTGGGTTCGATGGGCAGGATTGCGTGTTTCAGAAATGCGATTGCTCCCTGAACGAGATATGAATCCGGCTCGGTTGGAAGGGGCGGCATTGTGTTATGCGCACCAGACTTTTCAGGATCGCCGTCCAGGGCTTTGATCAGGAACTCCATGTGCCCTGATCGCAGATCGACGTACTCCTGCATTTCGGCCTGTTCCTTTTTGCGCAATTCTGTAAGCCGTTCGGCTCGTCGCCAAAAGTCCTCGCTCAGATTAGCCGCCGTAAGTTGCCATTTAGGGCCTTCCTTGACCACCGGGGCCGGGGATTCGAGGGAGAGCAATTTCAATGTGTGCTCAATGCGCTTCCTTTTAATGTTGTTCGCGTTGAGCAGCTCGTAAATGCTCATTCCGCCTGGCTCCCGTTTCAATGCATCAAGCACTTGCTCCACTTCTTTGCGGGTCGGAAACGCCGTATTGATGAAGTAGTCGGTGATTCTTGTGTCTTCCTCGCCGCTCAGCAACACCCCGTAAGCGGATTTCAGCGCACGTCCGGCCCGCCCCACCTGCTGGTAGTACGTGACGACGGATCCCGGAACCTGATAGTGTATAACAAAAGACAGGTCAGGTTTATCGAATCCCATGCCCAATGCGCTGGTCGCCACCAGCGCCTTCAGTTTGTTGTCCAGAAGGGCCTGTTCCAGTTCAGGTCGTCGTTCGCCTGTGCGTCCCGTGTATGTCTCTACGGTTATCTCACGGGAACGAAGCCATTCCGCCACGCGCCCGGCGTCGCGGACGGTCAGTGCGTAAACGATTCCGCTCCCGGGAAGTCGTGGGATCCATTCGGCCAGCCAAGCGAGTCGTTCCGCCTGATTTCTTAACCGAACGGTCTGTAGCGCCAATGCCGGGCGGTTCAGATCGCCGCGGGAGATTTGTAGATCAGGTCCCAATACGTTTTGTAAATCTTTCACCACGCGATCGTTCGCGGTGGCTGTGGTTCCAAGCAAACGCATATTCCGAGGCAAATCGCGGGCCACGCGCGTGATCAGGCGGTAGTATGGGCGAAAGTCGTGCCCCCAGTCCGAAATACAGTGGGCCTCGTCGATCACCAGCAGAGATACGCGATGGCCTACGGTCGCCAGAACCCGTTCGACAAATCGTTTGTTTGCAAGTCGCTCCGGCGAAATCAGCAGGATGTCCAGATTGTCGTTGCGGATAATGGTTTCAATTTCATCCCACTCTTCCGTGTTGTCCGAGTTGATCGTTTCTGCGCGAACGCCCATGCGCTTCGCCGCTGCGATCTGGTTCCGCATCAGCGCCAGCAAGGGAGACGCCAATAGGGCCGGACCAAGACCTGACTCCCTTAGCATTTTTGTGGCGATGAAGTAAACGAAACTCTTGCCCCAGCCCGTGCGCTGCACGACGAGAAGCCGCCCCCTTCCCTCGACTACATGGCGGATGGCTTCTTCCTGCCCTTCTCGGAACCCAGCTTGGGGCAAGCCGGATCCAATCCGTAGCAGTTGCAATGCCCGATCCGGATTGTAGAGAACCGCCATATAACCGCCATATCTGATGAAAGAGGCTGGATAGGCCAAACGGATTTTCAGACCGCCTGTGGAGGATTTGCCTTGCTGATTGATGAAAGAGCGCCGGAAAGTACGCTGCCGGGGAGAGGCATGCCAAGCATTTCGACAGGATCAAGCGTATTCGAGAAACAGGGGTCGAGTTTTTCTATCTCAACTTTCGGATGGTACTTGCAGCTTGTGCGCGTCTGGTAAGAAGTTCGTGATCAGCCGACTGTATTCAGCGTAAAAATGGTCCCAGTCTGCGTCTTCGTACTCCTCCGGATTCGCACGCACATTGTCGCCGATAAGCCGGGCGCATACCGCCTCGGCAGTGATTTCCGCCAGGACGACTCGAAAATGTTTTGCGTCCTGACCCTCAAACTTCGGCGGAGGTCCAAGATATCTTTTTAGCGCCGGGTGGCGGGCCGCTATCTCGAGCACGTTTTGCCTCCACCGATACCGCTGGTTTCCAAGGCTGATATCCTCGAGCTTGATTTTGATGCCTTCTCCCAGCGGCTGGACGCCAAAAATCTCGGCTGTAGCTTCGTGGGCTCCGATTCTCGCGGTTACGACGCCGTTTGTCTCATCCGTACCCGTTACCCCTATTCGCATGTCGCACATCGCCACGCCGAGTTCGTCCCTGGGCACGAGTACGGGGTCGCCGGACAATTTGAAGCGACTGTTGTCCACGAATATTTCCATGCGCGCGGGATCGCCGACTATCGAGGTCGGAGCCAGAACCTGCATTCGTTTCCTGTTCCCTCCCAGCTTGAGGCGATACCGCTGTCTCTGGAAGCGGAGCGTGTCGATATCGCTATACCGGTCCGCCTCGGATTCGAGTACCTCAACCACACACTCTGCTACGATAGGTCCTACTCTGGCTATCATGCCCGTGGCCGGGGAGAGGCGAACCCCTTTGAGTTTCCACGACGCCTGCAACACTTCTTCTTCGGCAGGATGCGAATTTAGCGTGACAAAGCGCTTGTCGGTCGCGATCTCTTCAGTGAGACAATCGATCTGGACCGACGCCCCGCTCTCGATCTCCGGAAAAGCGCTTTGTTTGATGCGAAGGAAGCATCGGATGGAATGGCCTTGGACGATCTGAGCGAAAGGCGGACTGAGACTGTAGCCCCGCTCCTGAAAAAGGCGCCCTTTTGCACCTTCCGGGTCGCGAGACGACTCATGCTCGGATCCGAAGCGCTCCATAAACCGCGTCGCCGCCCGTTCGAGCGCATCCAGACGTTTCCGCGTGTCTCTGCTCTCGATCGTAGCGCGCTCTTTCTCCGCCCTCTTCCTTTCTTCCTCGACGAGGGGTCTCAGACGCTTGAGCGCCTCGGCGAACAATGCTTTCACAAACGGATGATCTCGAGTAAGGCCCGACCGTCTTGACGGATCGAGCACCGGCATCGGATTACAGGGGTCGTCCCCAGCACGCTCTTCAATGCGTTTGTCGAAATCGTTCCACAGGTGGTCTATGTAGTCGCAGACGAGGCGTCCGAAGAATCTGAGGGCGTGGGGATCGGTCTCGAGATCCTTGTCGAACAGCGTTGCTTCATGGACGGCATGCCTCGACTTGATAAGGATACCCCCGCGGCGAAAACGGTATTGCTCGCGTTCGAGCGTCTCGCTGGTCCGCCGTATCGTAAGCTTTGCTTTCGCGCCGGGATACCCGGGTATTGCGAACGACTCCTTAAGCCGATCTCTTCCGCCGAGACGAGGGGCCTCGATACGGATCGGAGCCTTTCCGCTGTCCTTGAGGTACACTTGCCGTCGCGAATCGATGAGGATGTCTCTCAAGGCTACGAGTTGGCCGAGATTCTTGCGCAGGTTTTTGGCGTTGGGAATCCTCCGGCTCGAATCTGCCTTGAGCGTTACCAGCGTACCCGTTCCCTTCATAATCCCCAGCCGTTTTCGATCCCTTGCCGCTATTTCAGCCGACTCGAAGAGTTCAAAATCGAAATTTTGGGTTATACTGCATTTATGAATCCTGTCGTCATGGGCTATCGATTCGAACGTCACCTTGCCAAGGGCGGCGATATCCTTGGCTCCGCGCGAATTGGTCCCGCGCACCGGCAAACCCAGCTCCAGACCGCTGACTCTGCCGCCCGTCCTGCCGATTTTCTGTTCCATGACATCCGACGTCATTCCGTCGGCGAAGTCTCGTACTCGAAGCGTGGTCGGCTCGCCCGCAGCGCGACGCCTCACGAGTTCGATTTCGATCCGACCGGGAATATCGAGGACTTGATAACGGTCGTCGGCGTTCGTGATCAGTTCGACAATCGCATCGAACAGGTCTCTGATTGCAAGCCTGGAATCCTGGATGAGGCGCCGGGTCCCCTCCAGTTCGACCTTTCTTTTTATAATCGCGCGCGTCATGGCTACTGGTTTGTCGTCTTTTTTGTCATTACGTGTCGAATACAGATGAGCGGCAGTTGGTAGCATCGTCTCGCGCGACAAAGGCCGACATTACTCATTCCCGATCCTGTCGCCCTTCACGGAAACAGAGGCGGTTCGGATTAATTGGATAGATTTCGGCGGGATTTAAGGCAGATCGTATCCGCTAAACAGTGTAAGCGGGGCCATTGTTCAACGGGGTACGGCCCTCGCAGAGTATGATGAACTGGTTGAGGGGGCGCCCTTCCAGTCGCGTATGGGTCGCTTCAACCGCTTCGAGGTTTTCCAACTCGGATTTTTTTCATTGCCCCTGCCCGGGTATTTCAAGCGTTTCTGCGGACGACCAGAATAACCCGGCGTCTGCCTTTGTGAACGTTTTCCGAATAGGGCGATCAGGAGATTCAAATCCCCCTGCCGGA
>JANQSQ010000143.1 GCA_028283985.1 Rhodothermales bacterium
ATGAAAGAAAGCGGAGGAGATCTGAGCATCTATGCGACGATCCCCGAAAGCGGCCCCGGCGAAGCGAACGAAGGAAGCTATACGGTCACAGAGCTTACCAATGGACTGGAGTATGTTTTCCATGTGCGCGCCATGAACGCACAAGGCGGAGGACTGCCCGCAGAGGTGACGGTGACGCTGCCTGCCGTGGTGCACGCCGAAAGCGAGGAGTTGCCGGCCGAGGTGGCGCTTCTGGGCAACTATCCGAATCCGTTCAACCCGCAAACCCGCATAGACTACGCGCTGCCTTCCCCGATCCACGTGCGCCTTGCGGTCTACGACGTGCAGGGCCGCGAGGTGCGTATCCTCGAAAACGGGTTGCGCCCTGCGGGAAGGCATACGGCGGTGTTCGATGCGGCCGACCTTCCCGGCGGCGTATACGTCTACCGGCTGGAGACGCCGGAAAGGATTGTATCGAAGGTGGCGATCCTGATAAAATAGACCCCGATAAAATAAGGGTCTGGCTGAAATAAGGGCAGCGGAAGCCGGCGTACATGCCATGCTGGACAGCGACCGACTACGAAGCCCTTTGGCGGATTTTGTATATAATCCCCCTTTATCTACAATACGGCGCCCATCCCGGCGAGCCGCTCCCGCAGGGTATCGACCGGCAACACATGAGGCAGGGTCCTTCCCTGGCATGACAGCGCCGCCGCCGCGCCTGCGGCCTGTCCCATCGCCATGCACTGCGCCATACTGCGCACGGAAGCATGGGCGTCGTGCTCCGCGGACAGACACCGACCTGCCACAAGCAACCCCTCCACCCGTTGCGGCAACAGGCAACGATACGGTATGTCGTAAGTGGCGCCGTCCGGAAGATATTCCCAGTGCGTGTCACGCCCGGCATGATGCTCCTCGATAGGCGCCCCGCATTGCGCAATCGCGTCGTCGAATTTGCGGGCCGCCAGCACATCTTCTTTCGTCAGCCGGTAGACGCCCCGGATACGGCGGCTTTCCCGCACGCCGATCTGGTTGCTGAAATCGGTCAGGAAAGCGCGCTCGTACCCCGGCACGAAATCGCGCAGAAAACGGGCATACTCCATGGCCTGCCGGCGGCCTTCGACCTCGGCGCGGGTCAGTTGTTCGGGATCGGTGGCGTCCACATCGCCTACGCGGGTCATGTTAGTGGCCATCACACCGGGATACGGCGTAATGTGAATGCTTCCTTCGCGGCGCGGCAGATCGTACTTGCCGGTTTCGGCGGCTTGCGCCAGCAGCGCATGCAAATCCTCCTTGCGCACGGCGCGGGCTCTGGCATCGTCCACGCCGGTCATGCGGAAGGTGGTCGTGAGCGATTGCACGGGCCCTTCGTCGGGGCCCTCGTACGGCGCGCCGGACCAGGCAGCCACATCCGCATCGCCGGTGGCGTCCACGATGCAGTCGGCGCGGATCTCGAACCAGCCCCGCTTGGTGGCCGCCACCACGCCCGCTACACGGGCGCCGTCCATCAGGACATCCATGACAAAGGTGTGAAAAAGGAGCCGCACCCCGGCTTCGAGCGCAAGCGACTCCCAGACCATCTTGAGCGTTTCGGGATCGTAGGTCACGCCGTCGCCCGCCCCGTAAGTATTCGGGCGGATGAGCATGGCCCCGCGTGCTTTCAGGGCCTCCACCACGAGGTCCGGCACGCCGCCTACGACTTTTCTGGAGGATTTTCCCGGCGTATAGAATCCGTAGAACGTATCCAGCACCTGGGTGCTGACGCCGCCCATGAAACCGTATCGCTCGACGAGCAGCGTGTCCGCGCCGGTCTTTGCGGCTGCGATGGCGGTGGTAGCCCCGGCGG
>JANQSQ010000148.1 GCA_028283985.1 Rhodothermales bacterium
CGTCCTCGAGACCGATGCCGAGAGAGTCCGCCATCTCTTTCTCCCCGGTTTCGTCGTGCGGCAGGAATTCGTGCAGGGGCGGGTCCAGCAGGCGCACCGTCACCGGCTTACCGGCCATGGCCCGAAAAATCCCCAGGAAATCTTCTTTCTGGTAGGGAAGGAGCTTGGCCAGGGCCTTGCGCCGATCTTCCTCGGATTCCGCCAGGATCATTTCCCGGACCGCCTGAATCCGTCCTCCTTCGAAGAACATGTGCTCGGTGCGGCACAGGCCGATACCCTCGGCGCCAAACTCGATCGCTTTGGCGGCGTCCGCCGGCGCGTCGGCGTTCGTACGGACCTTCATGGTGCGGAATTCGTCGGCCCATTCCATGAACTGCCCGAAGGCGCCGCCCATCTCCGGTTCGACCAGCGGCTGTTTCCCGGAAATCACTTCGCCGGTGGCGCCGTTGATGGAGAGCCAGTCGCCTTCCTCAAAAGTGGCCTTGCCGTTCGTGAAGGATTTCTCCCGGTAGTTGATTACAATCTCGTTACAGCCCGCCACGCAGGGTTTGCCCCAGCCCCGGGCCACGACGGCGGCGTGCGAGGTCATACCGCCCCGCGACGTCAGGATGCCCTCGGCGGCGTCCATGCCTCCTACATCTTCCGGGCTGGTCTCGATACGCACCAGGATGACCTGTTTGCCGTCCGCTTTCCAGGCCTCGGCCTCGTCGGCGGAAAAAACGACCTGACCGACAGCGGCGCCCGGCGACGCGGGCAGCCCCTGTCCGATCACGTCGCTCTTGTAGGCATCCATATCCTTGAATTGCGGATGCAGCACCTGGTTCAGATGATTCGGTTCCACAAGGTCCCGCACCGCCGTTTTCTTGTCTACCAGTCCTTCCCGCACCATATCCACCGCAATGGTCACCGCAGCCGTACCGGTCCGTTTCCCGTTGCGCGTTTGCAGGATGAAGAGCCGGTTATCCTGCACCGTGAACTCGATATCCTGCATGTTCTGATAATGTTTTTCGAGGCCGTCGGTCACTTCGAGCAGTTCCTTGTAGGCGTCGGGAAAATGATCCGCCATCCGGCTGATGTCTTCGGGCGTACGGATACCGGCTACGACATCCTCTCCCTGCGCATTCACCAGGAATTCGCCGTACAGGACATGCTCTCCGGTGGAGGGGTCGCGCGTAAAACAAACGCCCGTTCCACTGTTCCGGCCCATATTGCCATAGACCATGGCCTGCACGTTTACTGCGGTGCCCAGCAATCCCGAGATCTTGTTGATGCGCCGGTATTTGACAGCCCGTTCCGCATCCCAGGAAGAAAAGACGGCGTTGACGGCGAATCGGAGTTGCTCCCGAGGGTCTTCGGGAAACATATGGCTTGTGTTCTGCCGGTAGATTGCCTTGTAGCGTTCCACCAGCACCTTAAGGTCGTCGCCCGAGAGGTCCACATCGTTCTCGACGCCCCGCTCTTTCTTGAGCGCTTCGATCGCTTCCTCGAAATGTTCGTGCGGGACGCCCACCACGACATCGCCGAACATATCGATGAACCGACGGTAGGCGTCGTAGGCGAAGCGCACGTTGCCGGTACGGCGGGCCAGCCCTTCCGCAACCTTGTCGTTCATGCCCAGATTCAGCACGGTATCCATCATGCCCGGCATGGAGATCGCGGCGCCGCTGCGCACGGAAACCAGCAGCGGATTATCCGGATCGCCCAGCCCGGCCTGCATGTCGGCCTCGAGACGGCCAATGGCTTCCTCGATTTGTTCTTCCAGTCCCGGAGGCCAGGTGTGTCCCTCCGAGGAATAATACTGGCAGGCCTCGGTGGAGATGGTGCACCCCGGAGGCACGGGCAGGCCGATGGCGCTCATTTCCGCCAGATTGGCCCCCTTGCCTCCCAGCAGGGATTTCATGCTTCGATCTCCTTCCGCACGGCCTCCCCCGAAACTGTATACATATTTGATTGCTTGCGCGGTATCGGTTTGTGCGTTCGTTTTCATGTGCAGAAGGCTGGTTGCAAATCAAGCGTTCCGGGCGGATATCCAGGCTCCGCCCAAGGTTTTTGTACGGGTTGCCGCAGCAGTGTCCCTGCCGCCAGGCCGAAAAAAAGGCCTATCCCGGTAAATTACGAAATATCTTGTAAACAGTCGAGCAGCCATGTCTTCGTGGATTTGTCCGTTTGCCGTATCCGGGAACGATGCAGGGGGGATGGCGTGAGAGGGCGGCGCCCCATAGAAGTTCACACACATAACGTTTTTTCCGAATGAAGCGACTGGTTGTCGTCGAATCCCCCACCAAAGCCCGGACAATCCGGAATTTTCTGCCCGCGGATTGTCAGGTGGAGGCAAGCATGGGGCACATACGGGATCTGCCGCAGTCCGCCTCCGAAATACCGAAGGCTCGCCGGGAGCAACTGTGGGAGCACTACGGCGTGGACGTGACCAAGGGGTTTACTCCCGTTTATGTGATTTCGCCCGAGAAAAAAAAGGTCGTGCAGCGGCTGCGCAAGGCGATCGAGTCGGCTGACGAACTGTATATCGCCACGGACGAAGACCGCGAAGGCGAATCGATAGGGTGGCATATCGTCGAGGTGCTGGCGCCCAGCATACCTGTGCGCCGCATGGTTTTTCACGAAATCACCCGGTCTGCCATCCAGCGCGCGCTGCAGGAAACGAGAGGCATCGATCGAAGTCTGGTAGATGCGCAAGAGACGCGCCGTATTCTTGATCGTCTCGTCGGGTACAGTATATCTCCGCTTCTCTGGCGCAAAATCGCCAAGGGCCTGTCGGCCGGGCGCGTACAGAGCGTGGCGACCCGATTACTCGTGAATCGGGAGAAAGAGCGAATGGTTTTTGTACCGGCGCTCTGGCTTGACCTGAAGGCCCTGCTCGCGGTACGGGGGGAGACATTCACCGCGGAGATGACGCATTACGGAGGGGTCCGGCTCGCCGTGGGCAAGGATTTCGACGATCATACCGGACAACTCAAAGAGGGCCTCGTTCCTGGCAAGGATCTGCTTCTGCTTGGGGAAGAGCAGGCCGGGGCATTGGTTGCCTCGCTGCCGAACCGGACATGGCGCGTCGTCCGGGTAGAGGATCGGGTATCTTCCCAATCTCCCTATCCGCCTTTTATCACGTCTACCCTGCAACAGGAAGGGAGCCGCAAACTGCGCCTTTCCGCGCGCCGGACCATGCAAATAGCGCAGCGCCTTTACGAGCAGGGCCTGATCACCTATATGCGGACCGACTCGACCCAGCTTTCGGACGAGGCCATACGCGGAAGCCGGGAGGCGGTCGAAAGGCGGTATGGAAAGGAGTATCTGAGTCCGAAACCCAGACGCTACCGGAGCAACGTGGCGAATGCCCAGGAGGCGCATGAGGCGATTCGACCTGCCGGCAGCGCTATGAAGACCAGGGACGAACTGGGCTTGACCGGCGCAGAGGGCGCCCTGTACGATCTTATCTGGAAGCGTACGGTAGCTGGTCAGATGGCCGATGCGCGGGTGCGCCGGGTGACGGTCCGCATCGAAGCCGGCGAGGGAGAAGAAGCGGCCCGGTTTCGGGCATCGGGAAAGCGGATCGAATTTCCCGGGTTCTACCGGGCCTACGTGGAAGGATCCGACGATCCGGAAGCGGCGCTCGAGGACCGCGACAATCCATTGCCGCAGATGGCCGAAGGCGACCAACCGGATTGCCGCAAGGTCGAAACGGTGGCGCACGAGACGAAGCCCCCTGCCCGCTACACGGAGGCGACGCTGGTGCGGATGCTTGAAAAGGAGGGTATCGGACGGCCCAGCACCTATGCTTCGATTATCGAAACGATCGTCCGCCGGGACTATGTGCGTCGCAACGGGTCGCAGCTGGCGCCCACGTTTACGGCGTTTGCAGCCGTCCAGCTGCTCGAAGACCAGTTTGAACAACTGGTCGATGTGGGATTTACGGCGGGCATGGAACAGATTCTGGATGACATTGCGACGGGAGATCGTGCATCGGCGGGTTGGCTGGAGGATTTTTATCTCGGTGACGGGGGGCTTGTGCAGCAGGTGCAGGCCGGACAGGAAGGCATTGATCCCCGAAAGATATCGACGATCCGTTCGCCGAAATGGGATGGGATGGTCGTACGTGTAGGGAGATACGGTCCGTATGTGGAAGGGGAATTGAACGGCGCATCCGTTCGGGCCTCCATTCCCGCGGAGTTACCGCCTGGCGACATCGCAGCAGAAGATCTGCAGGCGCTGCTTAAAACGTCCTCCGAGGGAAACGAAGAGCGCGCGATCTGCAAACATCCAGGTGAAGGGCTGGATGTACTGGTTCGCAGTGGCCCCTATGGTCCCTACGTACAACTGGGCCGGACAGAGGAGGCGAAAGGGAAACCCAAGCGTGTTTCGTTGCCCAAGGGTACGCCCATGGACGCCGTGGATCAGGAGATGGCGCTTGCGCTGCTGGAGTTGCCGCGGCTACTGGGCAAGCATCCCGAAACGGGCAAACCGATTTTCGCAAATATCGGTCGTTACGGTCCTTATGTGCAGCACGAACGCACCTTCGTTTCGCTTACCGAGGCAGACGACGTCCTGTTTATCGACCTGGACCGTGCGCTTGCTCTTCTGGCGCAATCCAGGAAGTCGGCGGGCCCGCTTCGTGTATTGGGGAATCATCCGGAGAGCGGCGATCCGGTCGATGTGCGGAAAGGACGGTACGGTCCCTATGTGAAGCACGGCAAGACCAATGCCTCGCTTCCGAAAGGCGTATCCCCTGAGGAAATTACCCTGGAAAAAGCGCTCGAACTGCTAACTGCGAAAGCGGGCGCCAAAAAAGGCGCACGGGGCGGATCACGGAAAAAGCGGCCGGCAAAGAAGTAAGGATACTTTGATTAAGTAACCGGGGTCGGAAAATCCGGATGCGGCCCTTGCCGTTTAGCGCCCCACATCCTTGTCCCCGAGACGAATGGCGTCGAGGATATTCAGGTAGCTCCGGTAGCGCTGCTCGGAAATGCCGCCTTCCGTAACGCCTTGCTTGACCGCGCAGTCCGGTTCGTGATCGTGGGTGCAGGTGGGAAATCGGCAAGCCTTGAGGTAGGGCTTGATCTCGATAAAATAGTGCGACAGCTCCCAGGGATCTATATACAGGACGCCGAACTCACGGATGCCCGGGGTGTCGACAATGTAGCCACCGCTTTTCAGAGAGAAGAGCGTGGCGTAGGCGGTCGTATGACGTCCTTTTTGCGTTTTTGCGCTGACATGCGACGTTTTGATATCGAGACCGGGTTCGAGCACATTGATCAGCGAAGATTTTCCAACCCCCGACGGTCCGGTGAATACGCTTGTTTTCTCGACAAGATGCTCTCTGAGCGCTTCCATGCCCTCCCCGGTTTTGGCGCTGACCGTCAGGATGGGATACCCGATACGCGCGTAGTTATTGCGCAATTCCGCAATGATCCCGGCGTGTTTCTCCTGGATCAGATCCGACTTGTTGAGTACAATGCCCGCCGGAATTTCGTTCGCTTCCGCCGGAACCAGCACCCGGTCTACAAAACCCGGATTCGGATGGGGTAACCGGATGGATTGCACGATCCATACGCAATCGATATTCGCGACCAGAATATGCTCGCGTCCCACGCGGCGTCCGGCGGCGCGCCGCCCGAGCTGATTCTTGCGCTCATGAATCTGTGTGATGACCCCGGTGGCGTCCGCATTTCGCTTCACCATGACCCGGTCTCCGACAGCGACCGGGCTGGTAGCGCCCTGTTCCCCCAGTTGAAACCGTCCCCGCACTCTTGCAGGAATCGTTTCCTCGTCGGTGCGTACGTCGCACCAGCTGCCTGTCGATCGAATAACCGTCCCCGCTACAAGGTCGGCAGGGGAGGTATCCCGGGCGCCATCCGTGTCAGGCGAAGCATTCATGGGCGCCAGGTATAGGGGGGAGGCTGTGGAACCTGTGCGTATATTTTCTGTCTACGAAAGGCAGGCAGACTCATCATTGTAACGGTGCTGTAACATTTTAGGGAAACTCTGATCGAAGCGGTTTTGATCAGAGTCTCCCTGAATATTCGGAAAAAGGTCATGAACGACAACGCCAAAGAAAGCAGGAACGAAGAGTATCAACGCATTCGCTCCGATTTCGATGCGCTTCCTCCCCAGGAGAAGGTTGTTTTTCTTGCGGAGGCTGCGTCGTCTACGGTAGTGCGGGGTTTTCAGCAATTCGGGCAGGCGCTCTCACAGGAAATCGAAGACATTCTCAGCAAGCGTTCGCAAGAGCGTGAGGAGGATATGTCGGCGTCGGATGCGGCGGCTGCGGTAGTGCGCAGTCTTCAGCAGTTAGGGCAGGCGCTCTCGCACGAAGTCGAGGATATGTTCAGAAAGCGCCCAGGCGGAGACGCCGCTTCCGGGGAAGAGGGTCCGGAGGGCGACGAGGAACAGGCCGTCGATGCCGACGATTCGGAAGCCGCCGCGGATGGCGACCCCGCGTCGTCATGAGCGAGGCGGAAGAATGTCCGGAAGAGCGTCTGGTCGAGTTCGAGCAGCTCAATATGCTCGGCAGACTGGTATGTCTTGGCGGTCTTGCCGCCCGGCTTACCACCGGCGTGATCGGCGCTGCGACCCGGCGGGCTGCCGACATCTGCACGGATGCCGGAAAAGCCTTCAGGGAGGGACGGGATCCGAATATCGAGGATGCCCGGATCCTTGAAGAGGAATGACAGGATATTTTCAAGGCATCCGTTTGCCGAACGGGTGAGGTGTCCCGTCAGGTGACCTCGACATCCACGTCCACCACGGTCGAGCCATTCGCGTCCTGCATAAGCGATTTTTCGGTATGCTCCTTTTCGGGAGGGACGCAGAACATCTCCTGCACATCAGTGACCGGCTTTTCCTCCAGCACCTGATCGAGGATATCCTCTACCCGATGTGCAAAAAGGATTTCCAGACCTTCCAGTGCGCCGGCGGCGATTTCCTTGATGTCCTTTTCGTTTTTTTCCGGAAGCACCACAGTACGGATACCCGCCCGTCTCGCGGCCAACACTTTCTCCTTGATGCCTCCAACCGGAAGGATCAGTCCCCGCAGGGTGATCTCGCCGGTCATGGCCACATCATGCCGGATACGTCGCTGCGTATAGATAGATACCAGCGCGCTCAGCATGGCGGCGCCGGCAGACGGTCCGTCTTTCGGCACCGCCCCGGCAGGCACATGCACGTGTACGTCCCAGCGCCGGAAGGCATCTTCCGGAATACCGAGGGTGTCCGCGCGTGATTTGACATACGAAAGAGCCGCCTGGGCCGATTCTTTCATTACTTCGCCCAGTTTGCCGGTCAGGACCTGTTTCCCGTTCCCTCTGGATACGGATGCTTCTATAAAAAGAATATCTCCGCCTACCGGAGTCCAGGCCAGCCCCGTTGCCACGCCGGGGACTTCCGTGCGTTGCGCCACCTCAGGAAAATGCTTGCGTCCACCCAGATAATTTTCAAGATCCTTCGGCCGGATCGTTGCGGAGGTCGCTTCGCCTGTGGCTATCTGTTTGGCGACGCCCCGGGCGACGGCGCCTATCGTGCGTTCCAGCTTGCGCACGCCCGATTCGCGCGTGTATCCATCGATGATAGTGCCGATGGCCTCATCTTCGAAAGTCATTTGTTCTGCCGTGAGGCCGTTATGCTCCAATTGACGGGGCACGAGGTATTGCTTCGCGATCCGGAGCTTCTCTTCCTGGGTGTATCCGGTGATTTCGATACTCTCCATACGGTCCCGAAGCGGGCCGGGAATCATTTCCGGAAAATTCGCCGTCGCGATGAAGAAGACCTTCGACAGATCATAGTCGAGTTCTATGTAGTGGTCGTTGAAATTGTCGTTTTGCTCCGGATCCAACACTTCAAGCAGGGCGCTTGACGGATCGCCCCGAAAATCCGCCCCTATCTTGTCTACTTCATCCAGCATGAAGACGGGGTTGTTGACCCCCGCTTTTTTGATTCCCTGGATGATCCGTCCGGGAAGCGCCGCCACATAGGTGCGCCGGTGACCGCGGATTTCCGCCTCGTCCCGGATCCCGCCGAGGCTCATCCGTACGAATTCGCGCCCGATGGCGCGGGCAATGCTTTTGCCCAGGCTCGTTTTTCCCACACCGGGAGGGCCGTGCAGGCAAAGGATGGGCGCTTTCATGTCACCTTTAAGGTGCAGGACCGCAAGGTATTCAAGGATGCGCTTTTTGACTTGATCCAGCCCGTAGTGATCTTCATCGAGCACCTCGGCGGCTCGTGCAATATCCAGGTCGTCTTTCGAATATTCGAGCCACGGCAGTTCCAGTAACCAGTCCAGATAGTTGCGTGTGACGGCATAATCCGGGGAAGCAGGGTTAGAGCGCGCCAGGCGTGTTATTTCCTTGTCCAGTGTCTCTCGCACATAGTCCGGAAGTTCTTTCTTTTCGGCCTTACTGCGAAGTTCCTGTACATCGTCGCCGCCGCTTTCGCTTTCGCCCAGTTCGTCCTGGATGATTTTCATCTGCTGGCGCAGCAGATATTCGCGCTGCTGTTTGTCCACGTCCGTCCGCACACGGCTGCGGATGTCTTCGGAAACCTGCAGCACCTGAATTTCGCGATTCAGGTACTCCATTAGTTTATCGGCTCGCCCGGTCAGCTCGTTGAGTTCGAGGAGCGCCTGTTTTTCCTCTACGCTGATCTGAAGATTCGAGGCGATAAAATGGATGAGCAGCGGCGGCGAGTCGATCTGCTGAATGGCAAGGGCAGCCTCGCCAGGCAGGTGGGGCGACAGATTGATGAACTGGATGGCCAGTTCCTTGACGGATCGGATGCGAGCTTTCAGTTCTACCTCATCCGTGGCCCAGTCCTCTGCTATCGGAGACACTCTGGCCCTGAAATACGGCTCGGTTTCTGTGTACTCGTTTATTTCAAACCGGCGCTTTCCCTGAATGATCATCGAGTTGGGGCCGCCCGGAATCTTGATCAACTTTAGAATATCCGCCACCGTGCCGAGACGGTACAGGTCTTCTGTGCCGGGTGTTTCCACCTCGCTCCGTTTCTGCGCGACAGCCCCGATGATACGTTTTCCGGCAAAAGCATCCTTTACAAGCTGCATGGAAGCATCCCGTCCGAGCGTAATAGGCAGTACCACTCCCGGATACAGTACGGTATTGCGGAGCGCCAGCACGGGCAATTCTTCCGGTATGTCCGACATGCCCATTTGCTTTTCTTCGGCGGGCGTCGGGAATGGAATGAATTGCTCGGCGTCATCGGCGTCGCGGACGCTGTGGCTGCTTATATACGGATATGTGTCCCGTGGAGGCATAAAAGGTTTTCCGGTGTGCGAGGAAGCAGGCGGCGGGCGCCTGTGCGCCTCGGTCAGTACAAGGGGAAAATACGACGCGCCAGATCTATGTGTGCAGATCTACAGTGTGCCAATCATACTTCGACAGGCAAAAAGGGGTGGAAAAAGGCATATCATCAAAAACCGGGCCAACCACGTTGTCTGCCAATATGCGGGTATCCTTCGCAAGCCCGTTCCGGTCCCGATTCCACACCGGTCGTTTTTCCATCGGCCTTTTTGTTACAAGAATTTTACAATAGAGCGCATGCGCGAAGCGAGCAAAACGGGATCTGATGCGTACCACACGCCCCGGACAGTACAATCAGGCAGAATTATGTGGCACGAAAATATCACCGGCACAATAGGCAAGACACCTCTCGTACAGCTTCGCAGGATTACGGCGGAATGTCCTTGTACGGTGCTGGCCAAGCTGGAATATTTCAATCCGGGAGGATCCGTTAAGGACCGTATCGGCGTGGCCATGATCGAAGAGGCTGAACGGAACGGTCTGTTGGGGCCGGGGGGCACCATCGTCGAAGGTACGAGCGGCAATACAGGCGCAGCGCTGGCAACGGCTGCCGTGACGCGCGGGTACCGGTGTATTTTTACCACCACGGACAAACAGAGCCAGGAAAAACTGGATGTTTTGCGGGCGTTGGGCGCGGAGGTGATTGTATGTCCTACCAACGTAGCTCCGGAGGATCCAAGGTCCTACTATTCGGTCGCGCAGCGTCTCGCCGAAGAAATCCCTGGTGCGGTATACCTGAACCAGTACGACAACCCTGCAAATCGGGCAGCCCATTACAAAACGACCGGGCCCGAGATATGGGCGGGCACGGATGGGCGGATTACTCATTTTGTGGGAGGCGCGGGCACGGGGGGGACGCTTTCCGGCGTATCGCGCTATCTCAAAGAGCGGAACCCGAACGTGCAGGTTATTGGCGTGGATCCTTACGGCTCGATCTACCACGGATACTTTCACACCAGGAAAGTCAATCCGGGCGACATTTATCCCTACCTGACAGAAGGGGTCGGCGAGGATCTGCTGGCTGCAAACATGGATTTCGACGCGCTGGACGATTTTGTGCAGGTAACGGATGGAGAAGCGATGCGGATGGCGCGGCGGCTTGCTGCGGAAGAAGGTCTGTTTTGCGGGCAATCCTCCGGTATGGCGCTTGCAGGAGCATTGTCGTGGATGAAGGCGCACGCCGGGGAGCTTTCCAGCGACGATGTGTTCGTGTTGCTTCTGCCCGATTCGGGCTTCCGGTATCTTTCGAAGACATTCAATGACAATTGGATGCGTAACCACGGTTTTCTGTCAAGCATGCCGGACGTTACGGTGGATCGGGTTCTGAACGCTCGGAATGGCAACGAGGAACTGGCGTATGCCTCCCCGGAAGACTCCCTTGGCTCGGTAATCGGGATTATGGCCGAGCGCGGCATCTCGCAGATGCCCGTGATGCAAGACGATGAGCTCGTTGGAAGCCTTACCGAGAGTGTGATTATGGATCGCCTCATCAAAGACCCGGAGACGCGCGATCAGCCCGTGGAAGGCATCATGAATGCTCCTTTTCCTGTGGTTCCGCGTTCACTTGGCCTTGAGCATCTTTCCATGTACCTTGAGCGGGGCGGCGGGGCCGTGCTTGTCAAAGCAGGCTCGGGAGGAACGTATCAGATCATTACCAAAAGCGACCTGATCGGCGCTTTAGCGCCGTTATGAAAAACGACCCGCTCGGCGCCCTAAAGGACTGCCCGGTTCTTCCGAACCCTCTCTCACATTGCGTGCATACAGGATGAGGTTACCGATTGCGTTGATTGGGGCCGGTCGCATTGGACGGATTCACGGGGCAAATGCCCGTGCGGACCACCGCATAGCGTTGCGGTACGTCGTCGATCCGGTCGAGGATGCGGCAGCCGGGTTGTCCGCCATGACCGGAGCCAAAGCCGTATCTCTGGATGAGGCGCTGGACGACCAGGATGTTGCCGGCGTCGTGATCGCCAGCGCCACCGAAACCCATGCAGACCTCATCGAACGCATTGCCGGCCTGGGTATCCCGATCTTTTGCGAGAAGCCCCTGGATCTTTCGACAAGCCGCGCCAGAGCCTGTGTCGATGCGGTGACAAGGAACGATATTCCTTTCGTCATCGGCTTCAACCGGCGCTATGACCCTGATTTTGTACGACTTCACGCATTGGTAAGAGATGGGGTGTTAGGTAATGTCGAGTCTATCCAGATCGTCAGTCGGGATCCTTCTCCTCCGTCGCTGGACTACATTCGGGCAAGCGGCGATCTGTTTCGTGATATGGCGATTCATGATTTCGATGTGGCGCGCTGGCTGTTGGGAGAGGAGCCCGACGAGGTGAGCGCCAGCGGCAGCAGCATCGTGGATCCTGCGATTGGAGAGGCCGGTGACATCGATACGGCATTGATTACGCTTCGGACGCCCGGCGG